>JAITKU010000207.1 GCA_031278255.1 Eubacteriales Family XIII. Incertae Sedis bacterium
GTCGGCAACGTCGGGCCCGGCACGAGCACGCCCACGAAGCTCGGCCAGGTGGCCGTCGTCACCTTCTACAACCAGGACGGCCTGAGCCAAGCCGGCGAGGATTACTACCTCGAAACGATCAACTCCGGCGAGGCGAAGGCCTACGTGCCGGGGCGCTCCGGCACGGGCACCCTGCTCGCGGGCGCGCTCGAGATGTCCAATGTGGATCTGTCACGCGAGTTTACGGAAATGATTATCACAGAACGCGGCTTCCAGGCCAATACGCGCATGGTTACGGTATCTGACGAGATGCTGCAAGAATTGATCAATATGAAGCGTTAGGCATCATAGCCGCGGGACGCGGCACGCGGCCGGCCCGTCATTCATATCCTCGGGCCGGCCGCGACCGGGCCGCAATACGGGTTCTGCCCCGCGGGCGCGGCGCCGGGTCGCCGGTCGGTGCGCCCGCCGGCAGGGCCATTAAAAAACAGAAAACAATCGGGAAAAGCCGTTTTTATATAGCAAAGATATAGATATTCGCAGCGCATTTGTGTATAATGGGAAAAGGGCGACGGGCAATGATTAAATTGACGCGATTGAACAAAAAACAGCAGAAGGAAACCTTCATGCTGAACTGCGAGCTGATTGAAACGGTGGAGGAGTTGCCGGACACGACAATCAAGCTCCTGAACGGCAACAGATATGTGGTCGAAGAGCCCATAGGCGACGTTATCTCAAAGGTTATCGCGTTCAAGCGGAGCATATACAGCCGTTAGTGGCTCGGAGAAATTCATGGCAGACGTACTGTCCCAAAGTCAAATAGATGCCCTCCTGAACAGCCTGATCAAGCACGACGACGCGGCGGAAAACGCGGTCGCGGACGAGATCGCGGCGCAGGAGGACGGCAAGAAGGTAAAGGAATACGACTTCAGGAGCCCGAAGCTGTTCACGCGCGAGCACATCAAGCTGCTCTTCGGCATATACGAAAACTACGCGCGGATCGTATCCTCGCAGATCACGGGGCTGTTGCAGACCTATACCCTCGTGGAGCTGCTCGAGGTGGAGGAACAGAAGTTCTACGAGTTCAGCAACGCGTTGCCGGATTCCGTGCTCCTTTCCGTTATCGACTTCCCCGTGCGCGGCGACGACGACGAAGAGAACTTCATGTTTCTGGACGTGGCCAAGGAGATCGGCTTCTGCACGGTGGACAAGCTGCTCGGCGGCACGGGTAAGCCGCTTGACGAGGACAGGGACTATACGGAGATAGAGCTCACGCTGCTCGAGAATTTCATGCGCGGCGTCGTGGGCATCATGAAGAACGTCTGGTTTGACTACGTGGAGGTGACACCGCGGCTCACGAAGCTCGAAACGAACGCCCGCATCCTGCAGGGGATATCCCCCGACGACAATGTGGTGATCGTGGCCATGAGCATCACGGTGAACGAAACCCAGGGACGCATGAACCTCTGCATCCCCGCGTCCACGCTTGAGGTTGTATTCAAAATGCGCGCCGCGCAGAGCAAGAAGAATGCGCGAAAGGAAAACATCGAGGCTGAAATGCAGAGGCGGCGCAATATTTTGGGTAATATATACAATTCCGATTTGGAAATGCGGGGCGTGCTCGGCTCCGTTCTGATTCCTGCGCGAGAGGTGGTTCATCTCGAAATAGGGGATGTGATACGACTGGACAAGACGGAAGATTCTATGGTAGAATTAACTGTTGGAGAATCCGTCTGGTTCAAGGGCGAGATTGGCCTGAGCAACAGGCGGCTCGCAATCGCGATCAGGGAATGCTTGAAGGGTGGAAAGGATTCTTAAAACATGGCGAATGAAGATTATAGTTTGAACGAGATGGAGCTGGACGCCATCGGCGAGGTGATGAACATCAGCATGGGCTCCGCCGCGACGGCCATGTCCACAATCTTGGACAGAAAGGTAAACATTACAACGCCGCACATCGAGTTTGTGGACGTATCCGCGTTCAACTTTTCATTCCTTGAGCCCGTTATCGGAGTTGTAATCAGATATGTGGAGGGGATAGACGGCGCCAATGTGCTCCTGCTGCGACAGACGGATGTGGCGAAGATCGTGGCGCACCTGCTCTCTTCGGACCCGGACGAGATGATGGAGCTCGACGAGATTGGCGAGAGCGCGATCTGCGAGATCATGAACCAGATGATGGGCTCGTCCGCCAGCGCGCTCGCGACCTTCCTCGGCCGCAGCGTGAACATCTCCCCCCCGGAGATCCTGAACACCGCGCAGGAGGAGAACATCCGCGAGATGTTTGCGATCAAGGGGGAGTCCGTCGTCAGCATCAAGTTTGAGCTCAACATAGAGGGCTTGGTGGAAAGCGAGTTCCTGAGCGCGATGGAACCGCAGCTTGCGAAGGAGATCGTTTCGCTGTCCTTCGGCGCGAACGGCGTGGGCGCCGCGCAGGCCGCACTCGCGCCCGCGCCCGCCCCGGCGGCGGCGCAGCCCGCTCCGGCTCCGGCGGCGGCACCCATGCCGCAGCCCGCTCCGGCGCCCATGCCGCAGCCCGCGCCGGCGCCCATGCCGCAGCCGCAGCCCGCCTACGCCTACGCGCAGCCCGCGCCGGCGTATCAAGCCCCGCCGCCCGGATATTATCCGCCGCCGCAGGCCGACCGGGTTGCGACGACGCCCTACACCTTCAAGTCCTTCGACGCGGGCGGCACGGCCTATGAGCAGGACAACCTCGATCTCGTCATGGCCGTCCCGATCCAGATCAGCGTGGAGCTCGGCCGCACGAAGCGCAAGATCAAGGACATCGCGGATCTGGGCGTCGGAAACATCGTGGAGCTCGACAGACAGGCGGGCGATCAGGTGGACGTCATCGCAAACGGCAGGCTGATCGCAAGGGGGGATGTGGTGGTCGTGGACGACAACTACAGCGTGCGCATCACGGAGATCGTCAGACAGCCGGAGGAATTCGCCTGAACCGCGCTCGATTATACCGGGTCAAAAGAGTAAGGGCATAGATTTTACAGGAGAGGGATAGAAAATGGCAAAGATTTTAATCGTGGACGACGCGGCTTTCATGAGGATGATGGTCAAGGACAATTTGAAGAAGGCCGGCTATACGGATTTCATCGAGGCCGGGAACGGAGAAGAGGCTATGACGCTCTACAATGAGCAGAGCCCCGATATGGTGCTGCTCGACATCACCATGCCGGTCAAGGACGGTATCGAAACGCTGACGGCCATCAAGCAGAAGAATCCCGCGGCCAAGGTGGTCATGTGCTCGGCCATGGGCCAGGAGAGCATGGTCGTGGAGGCCATCAAGCTGGGCGCCCTCGATTTTATCGTGAAGCCTTTCAAACCGGAGCGGCTTGTGCAGACCGTCAAGAGCATACTGGGCGAGTAGGCGCGGCCTTGGGTAGCGTATGGTCGATCCTGCCGGTCCTCGTCGGCATCCCGGCAATCCTCGTGCTCACCTATTTTGCCAGCAGATGGTATGCGGGCAGGATGGGCCCCATGGTCATGGGGAAGCACATCAAGGTGGTGGACAGGCTGCTTATCGGCAAGGGCGCGTCGATCCTGCTTATCGAGCTCGCGGGCGTTCAGTACCTGATCGGCGTCACCGAGCGGGGGATTTGCGTGCTGAAGGAGCTTGACGAGCCCATAACCCCGGAGGAGGCCACGCGCGAGGCCGCGTTCAAACTGCGGCGGATCGACTTCCGCGATATCCTGCGCAGCCACGGCAAGCGGAAAGGCGGCGACCTGTAATGGCGGATATTGTAATCAACGGCGGCGCGTCCGATGTCGTGCGGATCATCGTCATACTGACGATCATCACGATTGCCCCCTTCATGCTTCTGATGATGACCTGCTTCACGCGCATCATCATCGTGCTGGGCTTTCTGCGGCACGCCATGGGATTGCAGCAGACCCCGCCGACGCAGGTGCTGGTTGGTTTGGCCCTGTTTATCACCTTTTTCATCATGTCGCCCGTGCTTTCCGAGATCAACGAAACGGCGCTGCAGCCGTACAACGAGCGGGAGATTGAAACGGTCGTGTTCCTCGAAAGGGCCTCGGGGCCGATCAAGGAATTCATGCTGGAGCAGACGGGGACCGATGAGCTGGAGTTTTTTCGGGAACTCTCGCGGGATCCGGCCGTGGAGGCGCTCTCGGGTACCGGACTTCCGCTGAGCGTCGTGGTTCCGTCCTTTATGATCAGCGAATTGAAGAGAGCCTTCATCATGGGATTTTTGCTGTTTATCCCATTTTTAGTAATAGATACCATAGTTGCGAGTACGCTCATGTCCATGGGTATGATCATGTTGCCGCCGGTCATGATATCGATGCCGTTCAAGATCCTGCTCTTCGTGGTCGTGGACGGCTGGGGCTTGCTGATAAGGACGCTCGTGACCTCCTTTAATTGACGAGGGAACGCGATATGACGATGTTTCAGCTTCAGGAAATCATGCGGGACGCGGTGATCACGGGTTTCGCAACGGGCGGGCCGATCCTCTTGGTCAGCATCGGCGTCGGCCTGATCATCGCGGTCTTCCAGGCCGCGACCTCGATCAACGAGCAGACGCTGACCTTCGTGCCCAAGATCGTCGTCATGGCCCTGATGCTGATCCTCTTCGGCAGCTTCATGCTCCAGCAGCTTGCGGACTTCACGGTGCGCATCTTTCGGATCATGGCGGAAATGACGGGTTGACGCGATGCCGGATTTGAACGATCTGCTGCTGTTGCTCTTTGCCGCGTGCCGGATGTTTGGCGTGATCTTCATGAACCCCGTGTTCGGACGGCAGACGCTGCCGAGCATCGCGAAGATCGGCCTGGCGCTCGGCGTCGCGCTGTTCGCGGCTCGGGAGCTCGCCGGCACGAGCGTCGCGGACTACACGGGCATAGACATGATGCTCTCCATGGTCAGGGAGTTTGTCGTCGGCTTCGTGCTCGGCTTCGTGATGACGATGTTCTTCGGCGTGTTTCACATAGGCGGGCAGATCATCGACTTCCAGATGGGCCTTGCGATGGCGACCATGTTCGACCCGACGAGCAATTCACAGATTACGATTACGGGCAATCTGGTCACGATATTTTATACGCTGCTGTTCTTCGTGACAAACAGCCATCTGAACCTCTTGGCGATAGCCGTGCACTCCTACAGGGTGCTGCCGCTCGGCCTCGAGGCCTTGGACGGGGAGATCGGCGTATACATCGTGGAGCTCTTCGCGTACATATTGATTTACGCGGTGCAGCTGGCCCTGCCGTGGATCGTCACGATCATGGTGGTGGAGGTCGCGGTCGGAATCATGATGAAGGTGGTGCCGAATATCAACGTATTCGTCGTCAATATACAGATGAAGGTCGTTTGCGGCCTCGTCGTGCTCGTTACCATCATTCCCGCGCTCGTTCGCTTCATGACGCAGACGAGCGGGCTCATGATGGAACGCTTGGAAGAGGTCCTGCTGTACTTGTAAGGTTTGGTTTTACATGGCGGATACCAACAAAACCGAAAAGGCCACCACAAAGAAGCGCGGCGACGAGCGCAAGAAGGGCAACGTGTTCAAGAGCCGCGACGCGGTGAGCGTGGCTTCCCTGCTTTTGGGCTTTGTCCTGATCGCCTTGACGAGCGGCCACATCTACAGGCAGGTCAGGGAGCTGTACCTTTACATCATGGAGTTCGCCGGCGACGCGGAGGCGATCACGATCACGCAGGCCGGCGTTCTGGCCATGCGGGTGGCGCTGACAACGGCCGTTTCGGTCGCGCCCGTGCTGCTTGCGATGTTCCTCACGGCCGTGTTCGCGAACGCGGTACAGACGAAGTTCCTGCTGGCTTGGCCGCTGATCAAGCCCAAGTTCAGCCGCATGAACCCGATATCGGGCATGAAGCGCATGTTTTTTTCGCTGAACGCGCTCATCGAGCTCGCGAAGAGCATCGTGAAGATCGCGGTGGTGTTCTTCTTGGTGTACGGCACGATCCGGGGCCTGATGGGCGTCGCGCCGGATCTGCTGAGCACGCGCCTCGACGAGGGGCTGCTGTTCATGCGCGACGAGATCATGGACATGGTGTACATCGTGTGCCTGATCTTCGCGGCCGTGGCGATACTGGACTTCTTCTACCAGCGCTACGAGTACGAGAAGAAGCTCCGCATGTCCAAGCAGGAGGTCAAGGACGAGTACAAGCAGACCGAGGGCGACCCGATGATCAAGGGCAAGCGGCGCGAGAAGCAGCGCGAGATCAGCATGAGCCGCATGATGCAGCAGATTCCGCAGGCGGATGTGGTGGTGCGGAACCCGAACCACTTCGCGGTCGCGCTCAGATACGACATAGACAAGGATCCCGCGCCCATCGTGCTGGCGACGGGCCGGGACTACGTGGCGCTGCGCATCGTTTCCATCGCGGAGCGGCACGGGATACTGATGACGGAAAACCCGTCCTTGGCGCGCAGCCTCTACGGGGCTGCGGAGGTGGGCGGATACATACCGGCGGCTTTCTACCACGCGGTGGCGGAGGTCATGGCGTGGGTGTACGAGCGGCAGAAGCGCGATGTCCGAGAGGGCTGAGGGCAAACTATGAAAAGTGTACTGAACAACATAATCGTGTTTTTCGTAATCGGGATTATCGCGCTGATCCTCATCCCGCTGCCTACCTTTGTGCTGGATTTCATGTTCATCGTCAGCATCACGATCTCGCTTTTGGTGCTCGTCATGACCATGTACATCAAGGGGCCGCTGGATTTTTCGATCTTTCCGTCGCTGCTTCTGAT
>JAITKU010000212.1 GCA_031278255.1 Eubacteriales Family XIII. Incertae Sedis bacterium
TCGTCGAGCAAGGCGCAAAACGCAGACGAACCCTAAGGTTCGGCGAGGCTTTGCAACACAGTTCGGCGGAAAAAAGGCAAGCCAAATGTCCGGTTTATTCCGTAACGAATCCTAAGGCGAATCGCTCGCGCGATTCGTCCGTCTATGCACCGCGCGGCACCGCTCGGAAGCGGGCGTTTGCGACGGCGAATGCGTTTCAGCCCCGCCGCGAACGGGCGCGCAAAACAGGCCCGGGAATATACGCGGGGCGCAAAAGCTTTTGATATGATGTTTAATTTATACAAAAAAGGAAATATAAAGGTGATCGCTTGAAGCCTCGGGTTCGGCGCGGACGCGCCGGTGTGCGAAACCTTGCGGCACTGCGATGTGCGGGGCGATGAGAAGCGTTCCGGCTGTGAAGTGTTCATATCGTTACCTGCCGACGGCGCGGCGCGCCTCCTTGGTCCGGGATGTCGCCGGCGAGGCCGGCGGGTCCTTTATCGTAACAGAGATCGAACAACAACAGCGAGGGTCTTTTGCATTGCCCAAGGGCTTTTGCTATTACAAAATATACCATGTCAAGCCGCGGTTAAGCAAGAAGAAAAACGCAATAGGCCCATACGTTTTTTCTATGGGCTTTGCGCCGCAAGCGTTCGCAGGAAAAAGCCGCGCCGAAACCGCCTCATGGCAAGGCCGGCGCGGCTTTCGTTTGGACGGCGTTTTGGGAGCGCCGCACTACAGCCGGTTTTCGTTTCTCGCGATGATATCGTTTTGCAGGTCCTTTCCGAGTTCGATGAAATACGCGGAATAGCCCGCTATGCGCACCACGAGGTCGCGATAGTCCGCAGGCCGCAGTTGCGCGGCGCGGAGCGTGTCGGTGTCCACCACGTTGTACTGCACCTCCAGACCGCCGTTTTTAAAGTAGGTCTTTGTCACGTCCCGCAGCTTTCCGACGCTCTCGTCGTTGCTGAGTACGGAAGGATGCATACGCAGGTTCAGCGCTATGCCGCCGAGGTAATGCTTGTGGTTGTAGCAGCAGGAGGACAGGAATACGGAGGTCGGGCCGTTTTTGTCCCTGCCCTGCGCCGGCGAAGCGGCGTCCGCGATCGGCTCGGGCCATTTGCGTCCGTCCGGCGTCCCCCAGGTGAGGCGTCCCTGCGCCACGTGGTCGGAGGCGCCGTAGAGTCCGGATTTGTATATCTTGGAACGGGTGCTGTAACATTCCTTGCAGACCTCGTAGTAGAGATCGCAGCACCATTTCATCTCCGCGTCGGCATAGGGGTCGGCGTTGCCGAAGTGCGGCGTTTCCGCGAGTATCTTCTGCCGTAGCGGTTCATAGCCCTCCCAGTTCGCGATGAAAGCGTCGTAGAGTTCCCGCGCCGTGCAGAGCTTCTTGTCGAATACCATGTATTTGATCGTCGTCAGCGAGTCGGCCAGGGTCGCGAGCCCCGTCGCCGTGCCGCCGTAGGAATTGTACTTCGCGCCGCCCTGCACGCAGTCCTTTCCGTTTTCCATGCAACCCTCTATGGAGATGGACATCGGCGCCTGCGTGGCGTAGTATTGCGAGATGTATTCCGCGTAGTTGTTCGTGCTGATGAACATCTTGAATATGTAGTGCCCCATCTTGCGGACGGCTTCCCGCACCTCTTCTATGGAACGCATCTCGTACAGGTAGCCCGTTTGCAGGCCGGCCTGTTCGCCGTTGAAAGGGTTCTTGCCGTTGTTTATGGCCATGTTGAACACGGAGCCCCACCAGATGCTCGCGTGCGGCGGATGCAGGCCGTTGGGCGCGGGATAGTCCGTGCCGCAGCCCACGATCTCCTGACAGCCGATGATGCCGTAATCCCGCGCGTCTTTCAACTCGAAGCCGAGTTCCTCCACGAGGCTCGGGATGATTATCGCGTCGTTTTGGAACAGGGGCAGACCGCCCACGAGCTTCGAGGTGGCCAGCGCGCATTCCCAAAGCGTATCCGGCGTGTCGGGGTTGATCCTGAGCGATATGGTGGGATCGTGCAGTTTGAGGCGTCCCACCGTTTCGAGTACCATGTACGTGACCGGATTGGTGGCGTCCTCCCCGGTTTCGGGGTCCACGCCGCCGATCGTCGTGTGCTGGTAGGTGTTTCCGATGCCCGTGGTGTCCACGAGCTTGGCGGGTCCGGCGCTGTAATAGCAGTTGGCCTTGATGAAGAAAGCGTCCGTGAGTTCTTGCGCTTCCGCTTCCGTAATGCGCCCCGCCGCGAGGTCCGCTGTCAGGAAAGGCCGGGTGTATTGATCGAAGCGCCCCAGCGCGGGTGAGGGGATGAGCGCGTCCATCGTGATAAACACCTGATAGAGCATGGTGGCCTGCAGGGCCTCCCAAAAGCTGCGCGCCGGGTTCTCGGAAATCCACCAAAGACCGTCGGCCATCTTCTCGAGTTCCGCCCTGCGGATCGCGTCGCCGCAGACGGCGGCTTTCGCGCGGCAGGCCTCGCTGTAGCGTTTGCCGAGCAGGATCGCGGAATCGCAGGTGATAACGGCGGATTTGTAGAACATGTATTTGTTCACGTCCTCGCCCATGAGCTTGCCGTAGTGTTCGTCGATCCAGTCCTGCGCCTGCTTGCGTATGGCCGCGTAGCCCGTGTTGATGATCTTCTTGTAGCCGCATACGATGTGGCCGGCGGGCAGCCCCGCGAGGCTCATGCCGCCCTCGACATAGCTGCTCACGTTCAGGCGCGCCAGTTCCTCGTAGTGTTCCGGCTTCCACGCGTCGGCCACCGTGCCTACGCGCCAATGGTTCCAATATTCCCGCACGGAAAGCAGGGCCTCGTAGTCCTCCGGCGCGATCGCCTGCCGCAATTCTTCCCCGTCGGGATTGTGATAGAGTCCGTCCTCCCGCAGCGTCCATTCGCCGTTTTTCACGGCCGCGAGGAGCCAGTCGTCCGGCATCCATTCGATATAGGCGGGACAGCTGAACTCGTGGCGGCCCTTGCTGCCGACGATAAGTTCCTTGTCGCCGATGTACAGGTCGATCTTTTCGCAGAGTTCGCGGTAGGCCAGAGGCCGCTTGATGATCGGGACGACGTGTTCGTATTTTTTGTAGGCCTCCGTGAGGATGACGGCCCGCTGCGCGTCATAGCGCAGGACTCTGTCGCGGACGGCTTCGCGCAACGCTTTCACGCGCTCTGTCGCCGGCTTGAATGTGTACATGTGATTCCTCCTATTCTGTTTCCGCGCGCGC
>JAITKU010000143.1 GCA_031278255.1 Eubacteriales Family XIII. Incertae Sedis bacterium
GCCCCGGCGTTTCACAGCACGAAGCTTTCCCCTTTCCACGGCTTATAGCGCGCCCTTTCCCCCATGATTTCCAGATATTCGCCGTTGTGGACGCGCACGAAGCGCATGTTGCAGGGATCGCCGTGGCCCGGGTAGAGCATGGTGGCGTCGGGCCACTTACTGATCGTTTCGCGCACGGAACGCGCCATCGCCGCGGCGGAACCGCCGTCCGGATCGGTCCTGCCGAGGTCTACGTTGAAGATCGTGTCGCCCGTGAATGCGACCCCGCCGCGCTCCGAATAGAAGCAAACGCTGCCGCGCGTATGCCCCGGGGTGTGCAGGACGAGGAGGTCCTCACTCCCGAGCGGCAGGCTTTCGCCGCCGGACAGCGCAACGTCCGTCGTCCCCTTGTAGGAATCGGCGTCGTCCCTGTGCATGTAGACGGGGCAATCCGCGGCGGTTTTGATCTTCCGCACGCCGCCGACGTGATCATAGTGGCAGTGCGTCAGCAGTATGCCGAGAATGCGCAGGCCCGCGTCCTGTGCCGCGCGCAGGAATTTCTCGCCGCTGTAGCCCGGATCGACGATATAGCAGACCTCGCCGCCTTTCTCGAAGAGGATATAGCCGTTGCTTTCGATGTTTCCGCCTATGAAACGTTTGATTTCCATGATTTTTTCTCCTCTGCCCCTCCGAATAAATATTTATCAAAATCCCATTGCGTTCAAGCTGTTTCGTGATACAATGTATCCGTACATCGCGAGGGTTCTCGGTAATATTAAAGCATATTTTGAAAAAGGAATCAATCATTATGAAAGTTGCCGTCGTCGGCGCGGGGAAACTCGGCATAAAAATCACGGAAATGCTGCTCAGCGGCGATCATTCCGTTACCGTTATCGACAAGGACAAGGAGATTTTGCAAAAGCTGAGCGCGAGCTTCGATATCATGACGGTGGAGGGCAACGCGAAGCAGATATCGCTGCTGCGCGGCATCGAAATAGAGACCTTTGACTTCCTGATCGCGACCACGGACCGCGACGAAAAGAACATGGTGATCGCGACTTTCGCCAAAAGGCTCGGCTGCGGCAGGGTTATCGCGCGTATCAGGGATCCGGAGCATTCGGGACAGCAGGATTTCATCAAGGACAACATGGACATCGACTTCCTCGTGAACCCGGAATTCGCCGTTACGCAGGAGATATACAAGTATCTCGTGGAAAAATACGCGATCAACAACGGGATCATCTCGACGGGTCAGGCCGCGATGATCGAATTTATGAGCGACAGGCTGCCGGATCTCATAGGCAAACCCATCAGCGAGATACCCGCAATGCTCGGGCATGTGATCGTCGTGGCCATCTCGCGAAACGGCAAGGTGATCATCCCGAACGGAAACGTCACCGTGCTTGCGGAGGATGTTCTCTATGTTGTGGGGAACAAGGACAGGGTGCGCGCTCTGAACAGAAAGGTCCACGAAAAGGGCAAATACACGGACATACACAAGGTCATGATCGCCGGAGGCGGCAAGGTGGGGCTGTATCTCGCGCGTCTGCTTTCGGAATTCGGGGTGGCGGTGAAGATCATCGAGATCGACAGGCTGCGTTGCCAGTATCTGTCGGCCAATCTGGAGAACGCGCTGGTGCTGCACGGCGACGCGACGGACGTTGCGCTGCTCGAGGACGAGGGCTTTGCGGAGATGGACGCCTTTGTTTCCGCGACGGGCTATGACGAGGAGAATCTCCTGCTGGCTCTGATGGCGAAACAGCGCGGGATCGAGGACGTGATCGCGAAGATCAGCCGCGAGAGCTATTACGGGCTTATCGAAAGCATGGGCATAGATATGGTCATGAATCCCGTGGATATTTCGGCCGGCTATATGCTCAGGATCATTCAGGGTTCGGAGTTAATCGTTTTTTCAAAGCTGATTCAGGGGCAGGCGGAGTTGATCGAGTTCATAGCCGACGAGAATATGATGCTGGCCGACAAGCCCATCTCGGAACTCGGCCTGCCGAACGGCGTCATTATCGCGTCCATACATCGGGGCGGCAAGGTGATCATTCCGACGGGCAGCACGGAGATCGAGGAGGGGGATCGCGTACTCATCTTCTGTCTGCTTTCGGAGGTCAGCGATTTGGAAAAATTGCTGCGCTTTCGCAGGGGGCTTTTCAGGTGACATGGGCATAGCATATCGCATCGTCATGCGGGCGGCCGGCGCGGCGAGCGCCTTGATCGGAATCGCAATGGCGTCCGCCCTGGCGGTCTCGCTGTTTTTTCGGGAATATCGAGAGGCGGCAGGCTTTGCGTTCTGCCTCGTCGTAACGCTTTTGTTCGCGGGCGCGCTGTACCTGCTTTCGCGGCCGCGCGCCGCGGGCGAGCCGGAGCCGAAACCCCGAGACGCCATGCTCATCGTGACCGTGTGGTGGGTCACGTCGTCCGTTTTCGGCGGGCTTCCCTATATGGCCTGCGGCGTTCTCGGCGGGCCGGCGGACGCCGTGTTTGAATCGGTCTCGGGCTTTACGACCACGGGCGCCACGATCCTCGGCGGGTTGCCGGCCTTGCCGCGGGGCGTACTCCTGTGGCGTTCCGTGACGGGCTGGTTGGGCGGCCTTGAGATACTCGCCGCCTCGCTTGCCATGCTGCCTCCGTTCGGCGCCGGTCACGCGATCGCGCAGATCGAGTCCGCGGCGAACCTGTCCGAAAGGCCGCTCGCGCGGGAGCGCGGCGCCGCGTTGCGGCTCTGCGCCGTCTATGCGGGCGGCACCGCGCTGCTTTTCCTGCTTTTGTGCGGCGCCGCGACGAAGCCCTTTGACGCGGTGCTTCTCACGCTCGGGGCGGTTTCAAGCTCCGGCTTTTCGAGTCATGCGGGCGGCATGGTCGAGATATCCGGCGCGGCGGCATTCTTTCTCTGCGTTTTCATGCTCCACGCCGCCGTCAATTTCACGCTCCGGCACCGCTTCTTCGCGCGCAGGAACAATTTGCTCCTGCGGGATGAGGAACTGCGATGGTTCTTCCTCATATTCTGTTGCGCGGCCGTCGTGATCGCCCTGTATCTGCTGTTCGCCGCGCCGCGCGGCGCGGCGGCGCAGAACGTCGGGAACGCCTTTTTCGAGGCGGCTTCCGCCCTCAGCACCACGGGATATCACAGGGAGACCGTCTTTTTTTGGCCGCCCTTTTGCAGGATGCTCCTGCTGTTTCTGATGCTTACGGGCGGCTGCGCCGCCTCCGCCGCGGGCGGCATGAAGGTCGGCAGACTCATCATCCTCTTTCGCCTGTTGCGGCGCAATATCTCCATAAGGCTGCATCCGAACGCCGTACTCCCCATCAAATTCGGCGGCCGGGCCGTGCCGACGGATACGGTGAACGCCATCGCCGCGCACGCCATGCTCTGCGTCGCCGTGTTTTTCATCGCGACGACGATCCTGTGCTTTGACGGCGCCGTCCCCTCCGCCGTTTCCGTCTTTGGCGTACTCGCGTGCATGAGCAACGCGGGTCCCGCGGTTTCGGCGGCGAATCCCGCCTTTGCCACAGCGGTTTGGGCCGCCTACAGTCCGCCGGCGAAGCTGTTTTTGAGTTTTTTGATGATACTCGGGCGGCTGGAGTTTACGACGGTGCTGTTGCTGTTTACGCCGCGCTATTGGAAGAATGATTAGGGGTGACCGCGCAAGGCACGAGAAACGCCGCCCGCGCATGATATAAATATTTAATAATATTGGTAATCAATTGAGAAACTTGATATGAGATTCAACTTTCAAGCCGTCGTCAAAATCACAGGCGTGATCATCCTGTTCGTGGCCGCAGCCATGCTGCCGCCGCTCGTCGTTTCTCTCTGCTTCGGAGAGACGGCGATGGTCCGCGCATTTTTGTGGTCCGTCGTCCCGCTCTTCCTCGCGGGCGGTCTGCTTCTGTGGGTGACAAAACCGCTTTCGGGTTCTCTGCGCATACGCGAGGGCATATTCGTCGTCGCGCTGTGCTGGACGCTGGCTTCCGTATTCGGCGCGCTGCCCTACGCGATCTCGGGCGTGATCCCGAATTTCGCGGACGCCCTCTTTGAATCCGCCTCGGGCTTTACGACCACGGGCGCAACGCTGATCGCAAACCTTGCGGAGATACCGAACGGACTCATGTTCTGGCGCTCCCTCTCCAACTGGATCGGCGGCATGGGCATACTCATATTCGCGATATCCATACTGCCGGCCCTCGGTATCGGCGCGCTGAACCTCGCGAAAGCGGAAACGCCGGGACCGACGCTCGACAAGATGACCACGCGGATATCCGACAACGCGAAATTCCTCTACATTCTCTATAGCGCCTTTTCCGGGGCGGAATTTTTGCTCCTGCTCGGCGGCGGCATGAATGCCTACGACGCGGCCATCCACACCTTTGGAAGCGTCAGCACGGGCGGTCTTTCCAATTATGACAATGGGCTGATCGACTTCGAGAATACCTATATCGCGCTCGTAATCGCGTGCTTTTGCATTCTTTCCTCGATCAATTTCGTGCTTTACAACGAAATCCTCCATCGCAGGTGGAAGCATTTCTTCAATGAGCCGGAGACGCGCGCGTTCTTTTGCGTTATCGCGGGCAGCGTCGTCTTTTTGACCGTCTGTCTGTGGGCGAGCGGTATCGGCGATTCCGTCGCCGCCTGTCTGAAATCCGCGTTCTTGCAGGCATCGGCTTTCATCACGACCTCGGGCTACGTCCACGCCGATTACGCGGCTTGGCCCGCCGTCTGCCGCTTTTTGTTCTTCATGCTTTTGATCATGGGCGGCTGTTCGTCCTCCACGACCGGCGGCATGAAGATCGTCCGCGTACAGGTGCTGTTCAAGCTGATAAAGCGCAGCTTCCACAAGCGGTTGCACCCCCGTTCGGTCGTGGCCGTAAAACTCGCGAACAGGCCGGTTTCCGCCGAAAACGTGTCAAACATCACCGCGTTCATACTCATGTATTTTGTGCTGCTCTTCGCCGGCGCGCTGCTCCTGTCGCTCGACGGCAAGGATATGCTGACCGCGTTCAGCGCCGTCGCAGCCATGCTGTCCAACGCGGGCATAGGCTTCGGGGAACTGAATTGCACGGCGAATTATATGATCTTCTCGCGCCCCGCGCGCCTCTTTCTGTCTTTCTTGATGATAGCGGGCCGCTTAGAATTTTTTACCGTACTGATCCTGCTGACGCCCTCCTACTGGCGAACGGCGCGGAAGTAGGGGCTTTCGGCGGCAGGGTACAAAAGAATCGCCCCTATATGTTCTGCGAAGTATAAAGATGTCAGCCGCCGTTTTCAAGAAGCCGGTTAATCGCAGCCACAACCGCATCGGTCTTTTCAGTGTTCACACTCCCGGCTTTGTAAGCGATTATGCTCGCTTCGGCGGTGAACAGCTTGTTGGGGCGGATGTTGCTTGTAACGTTTAATCCTCCGTTATCAAAATCAGCCGCGCCGATTTCAACGGCATAGTTATCGCCGACACTTTTGCTCGTAATCTGCGACAGCACGAAATCATTCGCGCCGGATTTCGCCAAAATAAGCGCCGGGCGGCGTTTTGACGAAGTCAAATCCGAAAACGGAAACGGCAAAACCACACATCGCCTTTTACAAATCCCGCCATGCCGCGTCCTCCCCCGGCAATAACCAGTCTTTGGCGAGCGTTTTTTCGCTCGCGAGCGTGATGTCTTTCACGCGATTCTCCGAAATGTGAAACGGGATACAGCGCTCGCGGACGGCTTGACTGACAAAAACGCTGACCGCCGTCGAGAAAGTCAATCCAAGCTCGCGAAACAACTTCTCCCCGTCGTCTTTTAGCTTATCGTCTATCCGTATATGGATCTGTGCCATGGCCGACACCTCCTTTTTGAGTGCCATTGCTGTTATTATGCATCAAAATGCCGTGTTTTTCAAGCGAATCTTTCATTAATATAACCCCATACAACCTTTATCCGGTTCCGGCAAAAAAACCATTGCGTTCCGGCGGAAACAGAAATATAATAATAGCGAGAGGAAGCAAAACAGAATAAAATGCCGGGCAGGGCGGAATGTTGACGCAGACCGCCCCATACCGAAGGTGACAGAAGCACCGACAGCATACCGGGGAAACCCGGCGCCGAGCATACCCTTATTATACCTTGACGAAGCGCGCTTCGCAAGGTGTAAGGCGTTATGTCCGGTGGCTTGTTCGCATTGAATGCCGATCGTGCTTGCGGTTCACGGAGCGCGATCGGTTTTTTGTTTTTGCTTCCTTTCGTTTTTATAGGGTTCGCGCGTTTTTTTGCGCGGCAACGGCCGGCTCGACCGGCGGAAACGCGGGGAGGTAGATACATGTCGGGAAAACAACACAACGCATGGTCGTGAAACGTATGCATCGCAGTCTGTGATGCGTTGTGTGAAGATGCTTGGTATTTAAAAAAAAGTTGATGTGATAGGAGGGTCGTAATGTCAAGGTTTATGCGGAAGGTCGTGGCTGTTTGTTCTATAATGCTCTTGGTGTTTGGAATTGCGCTGATCGGGCAGCTTTTGCCGG
>JAITKU010000158.1 GCA_031278255.1 Eubacteriales Family XIII. Incertae Sedis bacterium
CCGCCCCTCAAAACATAGGCGTCAGTGGGGGATTGCACCCGCCACTGACAGCTTGGAAAGTTGAAACCCGCCGCCTGTAGAGGCGGGGGACTGACGCCGTCGTTCAAGTTTTTCAAGCAAGGAGGCTTTCTGTCAAAGCCTCCTTGTAAAGTTACGGCCCCTGTGATATGATAAACAAAAGCGCGCTTTCGGCGCTTCGGTTTTGCGTGGGCCGATATCGGGAGAAAGGATATAAATAAGGAGGTTTTGCATGAGCGACATATTGAAAGCCGACATCGCGGTTATCGGCGCGGGCGCCACGGGCTTGGCCGCAGCGGTTTCGGCGGCCGAACACGGCGCGAGGGTTATCGTTTTCGAGAAAGAAAAGACCTTTGGCGGCACGGGGAATTTCTTCGACGGTATCTTCGCCGCGGAGAGCGATCTGCAACGCGCCGATTTCGTCACCTACACGAAGGATCAGGCTTTCAAAAGCATTATGGAATACAGCCATTGGCTCGCCAATCCGCGCCTCGTGCGGGCGATCGTCGAGGAGTCGGCGGATACGATCAACTGGCTGATCAAGCACGGCGTGGAGTTCTGCGGCGCCAAGATCAACCTGCCGGATTCGCCCAGAACCTATCATGTGGTCAAGGGGCAGGGCGCGGCGGTCATGCTGGCGCTCGCGACAAAGGCAAAGGCCCTGGGCGCGGACCTGCGGCTCGGCACGCCCGTCGTGCAGATTCTGAAAGAGGGCGCCGCCGTAAGCGGCCTCGTGGCGGAGCGGGACGGAGAGGAGATCGAGGTCGAGGCGAAAGCGGTGATCGTCGCGAGCGGCGGTTATCTGAACAACAAGGAATGGGTGAAGAAATACACGGGCTTCACGATAGATGTCGATCTGATCCCCGTGGGCAATGTGGACAAGATGGGCGACGGTCTGCGCATGGCCTGGGAGGTCGGCGCGGCCGAGGAGGGCACGGGGGTGCTGGAGATGTTCTCCCTCGGTCCGATCGGGCCGAATTTCGCGATGAAGAACCTGCTTGAACACGTATCGATGCAGCCGGACCTGTGGGTTGACGTGCGGGGGAGGCGCTTCTGCGACGAGGCGGTCGTGTTCTTCGATACGACGGTCGGCAATGTGAACTCCAAACTGCAGGACGGTATCAGCTATCGCCTCTTCGACAGCACGATAAAGCGGCGCCTGATCGAACACGGTATCGACAAGAACGGCGGCATGGAGAACCCGCCCGGCACGAAGCTCGTCAACCTCGAGGAGGAGCTTAGGGCGCAGATCGAGAACATGCCGGAGGATGTGTTCGAGGCGGACTCGATAGAGGGCTTGGCCGAAAAGATCGGCGCGGACCCCGCCGTCCTGCGCGCCACGACGGAGGAATACAACGCCTTTTGCGCGAAAGGCTGCGACGAGCTGTTCGCAAAGGACAGGCGCTGGCTCAGACCCCTGATCGGACCGAAATTCTACGCGATCAAGGCCCGCACGATCGCGCTCGGCACGAAGGGCGGTATCAAGATCAACGAGAACACGGAGGTTATCGACAAGAAATGGCGCGTGATTCCGGGACTCTACGCGGGCGGCTTTGACGCGGGCGGGATGTACGGCGACAGTTACAGCATCGCCGGCTCCTCCGGCCTGTCCTCCGGTTACGCGTTGAATTCCGGCAAGATCGCGGGCCGAAACGCGGCGAAGTACGCGCGCGGCTGAACCGAAAGCGGATGAAGCTCATCATAAACGGAAACACCGTACAAAGCGACGCCGGCAAGAGCATTTTGGACGCCGCGCTCGACGCGGGCATATATATCCCGCATCTTTGCTCCCATCCCGATTTGACGCCGATCGGCGCCTGCGGCCTGTGCGTCGTGGAGATCGAGGGGCGCGCGGAACTCGCGTCGTCCTGCGTCACGCCCGCGGAGGAGGGCATGGAGGTTCGCACCGCGAGCGCGGCGATCGACGCGGCGCGGCGCGCGGTCCTCGCGCGCAAGCTGGCCGGCCATCCCGCGGACTGCGACAGTTGCGTCAAATATCTGAACTGCGAATTGCAATCGCTGAAGCAGTATCTGATCGGGGACCGGCCGGAGATCGAGCGCAAGCTGCGCATGTTCAACGAAAACGCGTCGAACCCGCTGTTCGTTCACAATCCGACGAAATGCGTGCAGTGCGGGCGCTGCGTTCGGGCTTGCCACGAATTGCGCGGCGTCGGCGTGCTGTATTTCAAAAAGCGCGGCGCGGATACCTATATCGGCGTGGGGAATACGGGCGCCGCGCCGCCGCCCGCGGCCTTTGACGATCTGCACGCGGAGCAGATGAAATACATCGGCGGCGGGGAGGACCGGCGGCTCGCCGAGACGGATTGCCGCTTCTGCGGCGCCTGCGCCGAGGTGTGTCCGACGGGCGCCGTCATGGACAAGCACGAATTCGGGCAGGGCAAGAGCCGCAGGGAAGCCCTGCTGCCCTGCAGCGCGGCCTGTCCCGCGGGCGTGGATGTGCCGCGTTTTTTGCGTTTCATCCGCGAAAAGAATTACGGCGCGGCAAACGCCGTCGTTCGGGAGAAAGTCCCGCTGCCCCTGACGCTCGGATACGTGTGCAATCGCCCCTGCGAATCGGCCTGCCGTCGCGGGGAACTGCACGAGGCGATTTCGATCCGCGATATGAAGCGCTTTGCGGCCGAACGGGATACGGAATCGCTGTGGAGGACCGCGTACGGGAAGAAACCGGAGACGGGCAAGCGGGTGGGGATCATCGGGAGCGGCCCGGCCGGGCTGAGCGCCGCCTATTATCTCACCGTACTGGGCCACAGCGCCACGATATTCGAGGCCATGCCCCTTGCGGGCGGCATGTTGCGCTACGGCGTGCCCGCGTATCGGCTGCCTCCCGCGGTACTCGACGCGGAGATCGCGGAGATCGCGGCGACCGGGGTCGAGATCAGGACGAACAGCCGCGTGGAAGCCGCCGCCTCCCTCCTCGATGCGGGCTGTGACGCCGTACTCGTCGCGATCGGCGCGCATAAGGGCGTCGCCCTGCGGCTCCCGGGCGCGAAAGGCGAGGGCGTGTACGTGAACACGGATTTTCTGCGCGCGGCGCGGGAGGGGCGTCCCTTTCCCGTAGGGGAAAATACGGTCGTTCTCGGCGGCGGCAACGTCGCTTTCGATTGCGCGCGGGTCGCGAAACGCCTCGGCGCGAAGCGGGTTTTTATGGCCTTTCTCGAGTCGCGGGAGGGCATGACGGCCTCCCCGGACGAGATCGAGCAGGGCGAGGCGGAGGGCGTGATTCTGCATCCCTCCGTGACGTTCACGCGCATCCTGCGCGACGGGGCGGGTGCCGCAGCGGGGGTGGAACTGCTCGATGTGCGCTCCTTTTGCTTCGACGAGGACAAACGGCTCGTACTCGAAACGAAAGAGGATTCGGCCCATCGGCTCGAAGCGGACACGGTTATCTTCGCCGTCGGACAGCGGCCCGATATCCCGGAGGGCTTCGGACTTGCCAAGACGGAGGCCGGCCTGATCGAGGCGGATTCGCATACGATGGCCGCGAGCGTCGAGGGCGTCTATGCCGCCTCGGACGCCGTGACGGGCACGGACTCGGTCGCGAGCGCCATCGCCTCGGCGCGGAAAGCGGCCCTGTCGATAGACAGAAGCCTGGGCGGCCGGGGCCGCTTGGACGAGCGTCTTGCGCCCGCGGATGCGCCCGTGAAGCGCATCGGAACGATCGAAGGATTTGCGTCCCTACCCGGGGAACGGGAGCGCTTGCTCGCGCCCGAGGTGCGCATACGGGATTTCCGCTGCCCCTCCCTCGGCCTTGACGAGGCCGCGGCGGAGCGGGAAACACGCCGCTGTCTGCAGTGCGATCTGCGCCTCAAAATGACGCCGGTTAAGTTTTGGGGGGCGTATTGATTGTGTCGTTGTAACAAAGCTTGCGAAAAATATAAAATATATCCTGAAAAGCGCTTGACTTCCCAAGGGGGGGGGGTGCTATAATAGGGAATATAAAGGAAATCGAAAACAGAACGACGAGTGTCCGGGCGGCGGGTTTTTGCGTGTCGCTGCGGTTAACAGGGAATCGGCATGTAGGGAAAGCTCCGGCAAAGCGGCAAAGCGCGGCGGGGTTGTACCGAATCCGAACGCCAGCAGCACTGTATGCGCGTGTCCGCGCCCACGGCGTAAGCCAATCGCCGGGATTGTTCCCCGGAAGATGCGGGCGAGGGACAGCGAGGTATCTCGCAGACGCGTGAGTCAGGAGACCGGCTCGTTGCGCCTTGAAAAGGCGCGTTTCCTCGATCCGCGAACAGTGCGGCGAGGGAGGGTGTACGCGTAAAAATGATCGCGGCATGGGGATGAATCCGTGCCGC
>JAITKU010000089.1 GCA_031278255.1 Eubacteriales Family XIII. Incertae Sedis bacterium
CATGCCCGTCATATCCGTCGGATAGCCGAACTCCTTCCACGTGCCGTCGTCCGCCTGCCGCGAAAGGACGTAAGTCAGATAATAGCCGCGCGCGGCCTTGCCCGCGTCCGTCCCGGCCGGGTAATCTCCGCTGTCCAGCGCGATCAGCGCGAACACCGCGCCGTTCACGCCCTGCCACACGGCCTTGTAGTCGCCGTTTTCTTCCCTGTCCGTCAGCGCGGAAACGTAGTCCCAGCCGTTCCAAGCGGAGGCGTCGATGTCCACGGCGGACAGCGCGAGGATGATGCGCTCGTTCTCCGTGTATTTTTTCGTGTGCATCGTGACCTTGCCGTTTTCGATCACGACATCGCTGAACACGCTCGTGTCCAGCGTCGCGGCCTTTAGGCTCTCCAGCCACGCGTTGTAGAGCGCGTCGTTCTGCACGCCGCCGCGCGCGAGGGCCAGCACGGCCCATTCACCGCCCACGGAACCGACGGAGGGCGTGGGCGTCGTGCTCTGTATGTACGCGAGTACATCCGCGAGCGTGGTTTCGTGGGATGTGCCGGGTGTTTCCAAAGGCACAAGCAGGGCTTTCGCCGCCGTCAGGTCGACAACATAGCCGTTCACCTCTGCCACCGTGGCAAGCGCATCAATCGCCGCTTTGATGTCGGCTATGGCGCTTTGGAACGCCACCCACGACGCCGCCGTATGGCTGTTCTCCGCCGATGTCGCGGCTTCCGCGTCCACTTCCGCAAGCTTGGCCGCCTTTGCTACCTCAAGATCCGTCCCCGCTGCGGCGTCCAACTGCGCCAGCTTCTCCACGGCCGCGTCGTAGCGCGCCAGTTCACCAATCGTCAAAGCGCCTTTCCGCTCCGGCGTCAGTTTGGCAAGCGCCGCTTCCGCCGCGCCGACCAGCGGGCGGATGTCCGCCTTGTTCGCGGCCGTGATTTGCGCTGCGACGGGAATGGCCGCGATGGCCGCCTTTGCCGCGTTCACGTCGTCAATGCCGGCCAAAGCGGCGACCGCCGCATCGAGTTTCGCCTTGTTTGTGACCTTTTCCCACTCAGCGGGCGAAAGCGCGTTGAAGAATGTTTCCGCGAAGCCCACTGCGTCGCGTTGCGCCTCCGTGATCGTGCCGGGAAGCGCGTTGATAAGGTCAATCGCGGTATTTGCGCCGCCGTTGTCGCTGGCAACGTATAGCTTGTACTGCGTCCCGGTGTAGGCAATCGCATCCGTACCCTGATTGTTCATGCTCGGCCAGCTTCGCTCACCCACACCGATATACACAACATCGCCCGATTGTACGGGTATGAACTCGGTGCGCTTATACAACGCCGCATCGGCATTGTAGGTGTTTAGGAATATCCGCGTCTGATAGTTCTTGTTCGCGGCGGTGGGCGTGAGCCTCACACCCAGGGCGCTGCCGTCCGGCGTAAGGATATAGCTTTTCACGGTGCCGTCGAACGCGGGAATAATCTCGCCGCCTTCCGCTTGCAAAGCGACAAGGCTTGTGTCGGGGTTGGTCCAGGAGCTGCTGATATCCTCGCCGAGGTTCCGCGTATACCGCACGCTGATCACGTCGCCGTCCCCGAGTTTTTTATCGGACACTTTGAACGCGGCGAAACTCTCATTGACAAAGAAGTCGTTCAGCGTGCCCATCCAGCCGGAATTCGGCCCGCCGTCGAACTCGGCAAGCTTTCCGGAGCCTTCCTTTCCGATTTGGGCCAAATATTGAATGTCAAAGCTGCTTCCGCCGGAACCCGTCCATATGTATCCGTTCTCGGCCAGAGCGCGGAGAACCACGGTCATCATGCTGTCATTCTCGCCCAGTGGGAAATCCGCTTCGTTCACAAATACCCCTGTGAAAGCGGGAACGGCGCCGTCATAGGTGGTGTTTTCCACACTGACGGTGACGGTGCCGACCCGCTTGCCGAAATTCGTGCCGGCGCAGACAACATCTTCGGTATAAGGGTTGTCTTTTTCACCGGCCAACGCCGCTTGCTGCATCGTTTCAATGGCCGCATCCAAGGCGGTGTCGATGTCTTCTTCGCGCATTGCTTCGGCTATCGCTTTTTGCCCCGCGTTATACGCCGCAGTGATCGCGGCCCAACCGGCGGTTGTATACGCGCTCCTGTCGTAGGCCGTGTAGGCGTTCGACAGCCGTGCCTTTGCGTCGGCTTTCAGTTCCTCCGGCGTCTTTTCCGACGACGAGGGATCCGTTAAGTCTTTGCCGTGGAAGGTTATGACGATATCTTCACGCGGAAGGTCGGATCCGCTGCCTATATACAGGTATCTGCCGGAATAAGGAACCTCTTCATGATAATAACCGTCACCTCGCATCGTCGCTCTTGTGATTTCATACGTTTCGGTGGTGGCGGGATTGAGTTCAAGGATCACGCCCCCCGTACTCGGGTTAAAGGAGATGACGCTGTTCTCACTGTCAAACGGACTGCGGGTAGTCGTACCGCCGCCGGTGTCAGGAGAACCCTCCGCCCGTGTATGACGGCGCACCGTCAACTTCGCGCCGGCCGTGCTCGTTAGACTTTTGGGCTCAAATTCCACGGTGATATTGTAATGCAAGCTCGCAGGCAGATGCGAACCATCCTCTCCCCACGCCGCCACGATCTCGTCGTAGCGGGCCTTGTTCACGGCCGTGGCCTGCGACCGCAGATACGGCGAGGCGCCTGTGTACAGGCTTATCATGGTGTTGACGAGAGGCGCGTCCTCCTGCGTCAGCTTGCCTGCGGCGAGCTCCGCCGGGGTCGGCAGCGCGGCGAAATACGCCTCCAGCATAGAATTAATGCCGTATAGATACCAGCCGCTTTCCACCTGTTTGCGCAGATCCGCGAGGGTTTCCGACAATCCGCTCACGGCGTCCGCGATTTCGGCAAGGGACAGGCCGCCTTTCACGGCGGCAATCGCGTCCGCATACGCCGTCTGCGCATCCGGCCAATGGCTTCCCAATATATCCGCGTCGTATCCGGACATGACGGCCTCAATATCCGTCAGCGCCTTGGCTTTCGCGTCCGCGATCTCGCCGGCCTCCAGCAACGTCACCGTAACGGTGACCGGCGCGGCAGCCGTCTGCAGCCCCGGATACAAACTGTCGTCCGCGCTGTCCGCGCGGACATCCGCCGCCGTCACCAGATACTCGCCGGCCCGGTTGAGCGTGAGCTTCACCACGCCGTTCGCGTCCGTCACGGCGTCCGTCCGCATCGGCGTCGCCGGATATTTGCCTTCGGAATCTTTCGGTCCGTACACGGCCAACTTCGCGCCGGAACGGGGGCTGTACGCGCCCGTCAGACTGCTCAGATAGGCCGGCGTCTTCTCGACCGTGAATGAAATCTCCTCGCCCTCTTTGACGGACCGCGGCGAAGCGTCCGCAAAGCGGAGCATGTTGTAATTGCTCACCGTTTTGTTGAAACGCACGGAACCCGGCCAGATGTAGTAATAGCCTATCGGCTCCTTGATCCGGGACAGCGTCACCCTGTCGCCGTCGCGCAGGACAATGTCGTTCCAATCGAAAATGCCGTCATTGGAGCCTGTGTCCCTAAGAGCGACGGAATACCCGGTGCCACCGTCCAAACGCACCGGTGCCCTGACCAATATGTCGTTGATATACGTAAGCCACGTGATCCCGGTTTCGACGGGCGGCATGTCGATTCCCGCCACGCGGAGCAGGTCCTTGAGCGTGCGGCCCGTGTCGGCGTCCAACGTGACGCCGTCGTTATACAAAGACAGCGCGGCATCCGCGAGGGCCTGCGAGGGGTCGATAACGCCATACGTGTCCGCGACGCGCAGCGAAACCGCAGCGGATCCGTCCGTCGTCAGATTGTACGCCGCCAGCCAGTACGCCTCAAGCGACGGTTCCCACAGATCGTATTCCTGCTTCGTGAGGGTGGCGGGGGAACGCTTGGCAAGATCGTTCACCGCAGCCCGCGCCGCCGCGAAGTCCTCGTAGCTTTCGCTCGTGTATTCGCCGTCATTGTCCGTTATGTCGAAAATGCCGTTGAGCTTGTTGACGGCATCGACAAAGACCCGCACCTGTTCCTCGTATGACGAGAGAAACAGCGCGCTCCGCGCCCGCGTCAGCTCTGCGACCAGCGCCGCGACAGCGTCCGCGCGGTCGGAGGTGTTTTTCGCGGTCGGCACGACTTCACCCGCGTCGCCGGTGGCGAACAGCGAGGCCAACTCCGTTTCGGCGGCCGATCTAGCCGCCAGAAAAGCGTCGGCGGTGTGAATCGTGTAGCCGGACGTGTTCATGTCCTTGTAAAGCTCTGTCGCCTCGTACAGCGCCGTCGCGTTGATTTGCGATGCGGGGATCAGCTTCGCGACGGCGGCGGTGAGGGCCTCGGTTGCGGCGTCCACATCGGCTTGCTTGGCGTTGTCATTTTCGTAGATGTCCGTTGCGGCCGAAAGAGCCGTTTGGTAGGCCGCGTAGAAACTCTTATCGACGCCGATGTATTCTTTGCCGTTGTAGCGGTCGTTTTCGATATAATAATCATTGGCAGATATGTTTGTATCGATGGCATCTTGGAGCGCAGCTTTGCTTACAGAACCGCTGTTCTCCCCTATTTGTATAAGAATATATGCGTATGGAGATACAGTATTTATTGTACTGCCTGTATCGGTTATCTGTGTAAGCATAACCTCGGCATAGATTATTCCGTTGATCAACGGATCGTTGGAATTAATGAATTGTGTATTCCAAGTAGAGTTATCTACGGAGAAAGCCTCTAACTGTATTTCAAAACTTTTTTCTGTATTTTTGTCTTGTACACTTGCATTGCGAAAGGTGGTTTTTCGAGCGGCCGGTGTTAAATATTTTACTGCTGTTTCAACATATTCGGGCGAGGCAATCCTTGTTTTTGAGAGCGCAACATAGTCCCCTTGCAAACTGGTATTACCTCTTCGTGAAAAGGAATATGCCGAGATATCCATCGTTTCGCCAAGCAAAATGTTGATGTCTTCTGTTCCAGCGGGAACTGTAATAAAATACGCAATTACATCTTCTATATAGCGGTCACTTGCCGGCGTCAAATCGACAATTTGCTCGTTGGCCGTTATAGATAAATCGAGATTTGAAGCACCGTCTGCGTAAGAGGATAGCGAGGTTATGGTTAAGAAACTTGCGATGATACAGATTACAGATATCCTTAATTTTTTTTTCATAGTGTTTAATTTTACTTTATTAATTCGTAAAAAAAAAATATCACGGGAAACCCACGAATTCGATTTCCCGTGATCAATGATTGGATTACGGACGTGTAAAATTGAGCAGAGTTATGTATGGAGATTCCAAATCATTTTGCGTTATGATCCTATAGCTGATCGTCTGACCCGACGACGGGTTGACTTTTATTTGATAACCGGCGGACGCATCAACTTTTATACTGTTAACGTACACATTACCCTCTTCCGAATAAACAGTATATATTGCTTCACCGGCACCCGGAACTTGGATAGTTTCAACGCTCATATTATTTGTCGATATTTCCACGCTGGATGGGGATTCAACAATAAGATCTGTCGTCGCCGCGCTGCCGCCCGTGCCCGTCGCCTCATAAATCC
>JAITKU010000122.1 GCA_031278255.1 Eubacteriales Family XIII. Incertae Sedis bacterium
GAAACAGCTGCGGCGATGGTCGGCTGACTCCCCATCAAAGGGGCGGTTCGGTCCCCCGTTTCGCCGGCGCCGCCGCCCGCGTTTCGATCCAAGCCGCCGCCGCCGCGAAGCCCTCACCCGTTTTGCAGGAGAGCTTGATCACGGGGGCCTCCTTGTTCAGCGCGCGCAAGCCTTTCATAAAAAAGCTCTCGTCGAAGTCGAGATGGGGCGTCAGATCGACCTTATTCAGCAGGATCAGATCGGCCCGCTCAAAAGCCAAGGGATATTTATAGGGCTTATCGCTGCCCTCCGTTACGGAGCAGATCAGCATGAGGGCGTGTTCCCCGATACGGAATTCGGCCGGGCATACGAGGTTGCCTATGTTCTCGATGAAGAGTACGCCTTTCTCGTCGAATTCCATGTTGCCGATCGCGTTGTGTACGAGCGGCGCGTCCAAATGGCAGGCGCCGAAAGTATTGATCTGAAAGGTTTTGACGCCGATCGCGCGCAAGGCCCGCGCGTCGATGTCTGATTCGATATCGCCCTCTATGACATAGGGCTTGCGCTCGCGCAGTTCCGCGATGATATGCTTGATCACCGTCGTCTTGCCGATACCGGGCGCGCCCATAACGTTTATAGAAAATATATCCTTTTCAGTTAAATAATCCCTTACATGGGCCGCAATATGATCGTTCTCGTCGTGTATGCTTTCCATGACATCTATCTTGCGAACATCGTGCAATCCGGCACCTCCCAAAGTTATGAAACCGTGATGGATTCGATATAGAATTCCTTGCCGCTCTCCGTCGGTCCCCCGTCGGCGCCGCAGGACGGACAGGCGAAAGACAACGGTTCCCTGTAAAACAGCGTGCCGCAGGCGGGGCATTTGAGTTGCGCTTTCACGGGCTTGATGATCAACTCGGCGCCCGCGCAGAGCGTTCCCTCGGCGATGCTGTCAAAATACATGCGGATGGAATCGCCGATAAAGCCCGACTGCTCCCCGACGACGAGCGTAATGCTTTCCACGCGAGAAGCGCGGGCTTTCCGCCCGTGCTTCTCGGCTGTTTTGATTATACTTTCCGTTATCGGATACTCATGCATCGGCTTGCCTTTTTTCCGTCCGACATTGTCGCTGCGAACGCGCGCCTTGCTTACGTACCATTTGTACGTGCGCTTCGGCTCCCGCTCGCGCTTCGCGCCGGACGAAAAAAATTCTGCGCCGGTTCAATCACGAGATCTCGATTTTTCCCGCCCGGCGCATCCCTTTGTCACTCGATCGTAAGGCTCTTTTTGGGGCAGGCTTCCACGCAGATGCCGCAGAGTATGCAGGTCCCCGCGTTCACGGACCAGATGTTTTCCCCCTCGGGTTCACCCGTTTGGGGATTCTTCTTCACGCGGCTGACCGTGAGGGCGTCCTGCGGACATTTCTTTGCGCAGATACCGCAGTAGATACAGGTGTCGCCGCATTTCAGCGTCCCGTCCGCCGGGTGGCTCGCCGCCGGAGCCGCCGCGCCCGTGCCCGCTTCCGCGCCCGCGGGAGCGGGCTTCGTGAAGCTGTCCGCGCACTTCTCCGTGGACGGCGCCGTGTATTCGTTCTTGTTTTCGAGGCATTTCTTGGGGCAGACCTCTACGCAGCAACTGCACTGTATGCACTGCATACGATGAATCGTCCAAGACTGCGCGTCCTTTGCGACTGTTATCGCCTTTGTCGGGCATTTTCGCGCGCAGATTCCGCACAGAATACAGTCCTCGATCACAATCTCTATATGCCCGCGCGTCCTCTCTTGCCACGCGCGCGGGATTACGGGGTACATGAGGGTTGCCGGCTTCTTGAACAGGCTGCCCATGACCATCTTACCGAGCTTTAATACCGCCATTTCCTCTCCCCTACCTTTCCGTGCAGCTGATACATGGATCTATCGTGAGGATCAACATCGGGACATCCGCCAGATCGCAGCCCTGCAGGGTTTTGACCATGGCGGGAATATTCATGTTCGTGGGCGTTCTGACGCGCATTCTTTCGAGGAATTTGCCGCCGTTTCCGATCGAATAATAGTAGGCCTCCCCGCGCGGTTGCTCCATTCTGGCGACGAATTCGCCCGACGGAGTTCCCTTGACCGGAACGGACAGTTCGCCCTCGGGCATCGATTCCACGCACTGCCGGATCAGATCGATCGACTGGAACAACTCGCGCACCCGTACCTTACAGCGCGCGTAGCAATCGCCGTCCTCCTCGACGATCGGCTCGAAATCGAGTTTTCCGTACGCGCCGTGCCCGTCCAGACGGATATCCTGACGGAGTCCGGAGGCCCGCGCCATGGGTCCGACCGTGCAAAGTTCCGCCGCCTCGTCGCGCGAGAGCCGGCCGATGCCCACAAGCCGGTTCTTCACGGAATAATCCTCGAGGAACACGTCCGTGAGTTCCCTGAGTTCCGCCCTCATATCGGCGAGCCGCACCGCGATCTCTTTCAGCCCGCCGGCGTCGATATCTTTCCTGACGCCGCCGAGCTTGCAGACCGAGAATATAACCCGGCCGCCCGTCGTCTTTTCAAACAGATCGAGGACCGTTTCGCGGAGCCGCCAGCTGTGCATAAACAGGCTTTCAAAGCCGAAGCCGTCCGCCAGAAGCCCGAGCCACAAAAGATGGCTGTGTATCCGCGACAGTTCGTGCCACAGCGTCCGCAGAAATTCCGCGCGATCGGGGACCGTGATTCCCATATTGCCCTCGACGCTCTTGCAATAGCCCCAGCCGTGGCCGAAGCTGCATATGCCGCAGATCCGCTCGATCACGTAGACCATCTCCGTGAACTCACGCTTCTCCACCAGCTTTTCGAGTCCTCTGTGAATATATCCGATCGACGGAATCGCCTCCACAACCCGCTCATCCTCTATTACGAGATCCAAATGGACCGGTTCGGGCAGAACCGGATGCTGCGGGCCGAAAGGAATTATCGTTCTCTTGCTCATTGCCAATCACCCTTCCTTTTGGCTTTGGGGATTCCAAGGCGTGGGCTCCGCGACCTTAAAGAATTTCCCGTTGTAATTCAGCGCCAAATGCTTGAATCGGAAGCCGAACAAATCCTGTATCTCATTTTCGTATATGAACGCGGGCCAATAGATGCCCGTAATGCTCGGGATCTCCTCCCCCTCCCTCACGGTGAGTTTCAGATTCGTCAGCACGCAGTCCTTGTCAAAGCTGTACAGCAGATGAAATTGCCCGCCCGCTTCGGCCGCGCAAAGCTGCCCCAGCCGGTAGCCCGCGGCTTTCATATCCTGCACCCTGTCCGTCAGCTCGGAAAGCTCCGCCGGAATGATGTTTTGTATCAAATGCTTTTCTTCAGACATATCGATTATCCCCCTTTTCCGAGGCGTCCTTGTCGTCGCCGGAAACATCCACCGTAATGAGTTCTTCCGTATCCGTTTCGGATTTCTTTGACAGCGCGAGGCGTTTCGCGCGCGCTTCCTCCTCCAACTCCTGCGGCAAACGCGCCCGCTTCTCGGCGAGAACGCCCAATCCCTTTACAACGCCGTCTATGATGGCCTCCGGCCGCGCGGCGCAGCCCGGGACGTACACATCCACGGGTATGACCGTATCGACGCCGCCCTTGATGTTGTAACATTCCTTGAAAACACCGCCCGAAGCGGCGCAGATCCCGACCGCCACGACGACCTTGGGCTTTGGCATTTGATCGTATATCTGCTTTATCACCGAAATATTCTGCTCGTTGACCGAGCCTGTCACGAGAAATATATCCGCGTGCTTGGGATTCCCCGTGTTGATGATACCGAAGCGCTCCACATCGTACATCGGCGTCAGACAGGCAAGCACCTCGATATCGCAGCCGTTGCAACTGGAGCCGTCATAATGGATGACCCACGGTGATTTTGTTATGTATGACATGCGCTACGCCCCCCATCCGAAAAATATTGCGGCGATATAGATACCGAACAGATTCACGACGCCGCATACCAGCGAAACGATCCAAGAAGCGTTGAAAGCGAATTGCCACTTCATCCGCGCGTTCACATTGTCCACAAAGGTTTCGAGGAAATAAACCGCCAAGCAGACGATCACACCCACGACGATCATGAGCGCCGTGCCGTTTGCGAAGAACAGGAACACGAAGCCCAGCAGAAACACGTTTTCATACCAGTGCGATATCTCCAGCATGGCCAAGGTCTTGCCGGACAGCTCCGTCGTGAGGCCCTTGACCAGTTCCTGATGTGCGTGGTGCGACATCGACAGATCGAAAGGCGATTTTCTGAATTTGACAGTCAGGATGAACAGGAAGCCGATGAACACGCCGGGCAGGTACTGCGCGCCGATGTTCGTACCCGTGAGGATATCGCTCACATTGAACGAATGACCCGCCAAGGCGCCCTCATTGAACACGGGCGTAACCAGATACAGGCTGACGGCGGTGATGAGTACCATGGGTTCGTAGGCCATCATCTGCAGGAGTTCCCGTTCCGCGCCCACCTGCGCGTAGGGCGAATTGGACGAATAGGCCGCCGCCACGAGGAAGAGGCTCGCCGTCGTCAGCGTGAAGATGACGAGCAACAGGCTCAAGCCCGCGAAGAAGAAAGCCCCCGTGACGATCATGAACAGCAGACAGCAACCCACGTAGAAGTCCTGCGCGCCCGTGACCGTGATAGGCTCCTTTTCGAGGAGCTTGAACACGTCATAGAAAGGCTGCAACACGGGCGGGCCGCAACGTCCCTGCAAGCGGGCGCTGAGCTTCCTGTCTATGCCGGCCAAAAGACCGCCGACGAAAGGCGCCAAGATGAGATAGGCCGCCACGCTGATTACAATTGCGGTAATGCTCATATCGACAAGCCCCCTCTCATGGATATGATAAAGAATATGACGCAAGCTATGATGAGAAAGACGATGCAGGTGGCGATCACGCCGATCAGGTTCATCCGCTTCTCGTCGAAATAGCCCTCCATATACCAGTTTCTGAGTTTGAATTCCGTTTCTTTCTGCATGGAACCCATGTAGCGCAGATCGTCCCCGAGTCCCGCGCCCGCGAGGTAGATCGGAACGAGTTTCTTTTTCGTGTTTCCGTAGAAAAACAAGGGCAGCAGCACGATGACGGCCACGAGGATCGCCATGATGGTCATATTTTCGCTGTTCAGGAGCATAGCCGTGATCCGCGCCGTGTCCGCGCCGAAAAACACATCCGAGATATACGGAACGACCACATATCTCGAATAGGTCGGGAATGTCAGGCAGGCCGCCACGACCAGCGCCACGAGCGTCCCGAGGGAAGCCCATTCCTCGCCGTGTACCCTGTGCTGGATGTTTTCGCGCTTCGCGACGATGGCGACGAGCTTACCCAGCCACTTGCCCCAGTAAAACAGCGTGACCGAACTGCCGAATATGATGAACAGGATCAGAAAAGGATTGCCGGAACCGATCACGGCTTCGAGCGCCGCCCACTTGGAAACGAGCATACCGAACGGGGCGAGGAACATGGCGGATATGCCGATGATCATGAAAGTCGCGAGCCGCGGCAGTCTGCCGAAGAGTCCGTCCATATCCTCGATGTCCCGGCTGCCGATGTTGTGTTCGGCCGTGCCCACGCAGAGGAAGAGCAGCGACTTCGTGACGGCGTGGAAGATGATGAGCATCGTCGCGGCCCAGATCGCCGCGGCTTGCGCCGTGCCCGCGCAGGCCACGATCAGGCCGAGGTTGGCCACCGTGGAATAGGCCAGCACGCGCTTCGCGTTGCTTTGCGATATTGCGGCGAACGAGGCCATCAGGAACGTGACGCCGCCGACGAACATGGCCATGATGCCGGCCGGGGAAAACAGGCCCAGCACCGGTGAAAGCTTCAGAATGAGGAATACGCCGGCCTTGACCATCGTCGAGGAGTGGAGCAGGGCTGAGGTGGGCGTCGGCGCCACCATCGCGCCGAGCAGCCAGCTGTTGAACGGCATCTGCGCGGCCTTGGTCAGGCCCGCGAATACCAAAAGCGCCACGGGCAGCATGATGTAGAAATCGCCGCCGTAGGCGCCGATCTCCAGCAGGGTGTCAAGTTCCAAGGTCTGCAGGTTCCCGCCCGTATAGACGATCGCGAGGACGAAGCCCAGCCCGCCGAGCAGATTCATGATCAGCGCGCGGAACGAGTTTCGGACGGCCTCCGGCGTCTTTGTGAAACCGATCAGGAAGAAAGAACACAGCGTCGTGATCTCCCAGAAGAAGAACAGCCAAACGAGGTTGTTTGAGAACACAATGCCGTACATGGCGGCGAGAAACAGGAACAAAAGAAAGAAAAACCAAGGCCGCCTGTCGGCCTCATCCTGCGCGTGGTGCCGGAAATCTTTCATGTAACCGAGCGCGTACACGCAGATCAGCGTACCGATGATTCCGATGATCAAGGCCATGATGATGGACAGCCTATCGATGTACAGCGCGTTCGCGACTTCGATGTGTTCCCCCGTCGAAAACTCGAACCACACCATAACGGGCGCCTGCACGGCCGCGAGCAGGGAGGCCAGAAATTTCTTGTACTTGACGCCGAGTACAAAGATAACGATCGCCAAAACGACCTCTATGGCCAACATTGCGTAACCGATGATCTCGGAAAGCCTTTCATCGACCGCAAACTTTTCACCGCCCGAGGCAAAGTTCACGACCGCGAGGTACACGGAAGCCGCGGCGATCACGATCGAAGCGATGATGACCAGCTTTCCGCGCGGCCCGTCGTTTTTGAGAAACAACAGGGCCACCGCCGCGACAAAGGGGAACAAGATCAGAAAAAAGATTATGCCCAATTTAACCCTCCTCTTCTATATCCGCTTCCCGCGTACGTTTGACCGCGTCAATCGAAACGCCGTTCGGAAAGTGGTTAAAAATTTCACAACTACATAACTATTATATATGCAGAAAATCCGAAATACAAGCAAATCGGGCTATTTTCTAATTTTCAGAAATCTCTTTGTTACCGCTTGAAACCGCCTTGCGTTTGTGATAACATAGAGGGACCTGATATCTTACGGAGAGATGGCTGAGTTGGTCTAAGGCGCACGACTGGAAATCGTGTTCGGGCTTATACCCCGACAAGGGTTCAAATCCCTTTCTCTCCGCCATTCGGAACAAGTGCGAACCCGACCCGGGCGTTCATTGTCGAGGGCGTGTTCGCTTTTTTTTGAAAAAACCCGTACGGATGGCCGGAATTTAACCGTTAATCCCCCTTGTGTCAGGGCTTTGGCATCGCATAAAATCCCTCCGTGAAAGACCCGTCCCGCCGCTTCTCGGGCGGACGCTCCTACAAAACAACGCTATTGTGAACGCGCGGCAAATATGGTACAATCGGATAGAATGCAGGAGCGACGCGAGGCGCAAAGCAAATGGACAGGCGGACACGGAACGAAAAAATCATCAGCATGGCGGAGGCGCGGGGAAAGCGCAGGGAAAAGCGCGCGCGGGAAAGAAAACCGAGGAACGCGCGGCGCGGAAGCCGTATCTTCGCATATCGAAAGTTCTATATCGCGGCGCTGTTGTTCCTGCTGGTCATGGCGAGTACCTACGCCGTCCGTATCGTGGCGCTGAAAGCGGACGAAGCGCGTGCGACGGCCGAATTTGAGGCCGCCTTGGAAGAAAAGGCGCGGCTCGAAAGCGAACTCGAACATATAGACGATCCGGCCTACATAGAACAGCAGGCGCGCACGCGTCTGCGCATGGTTAAGCCGGGAGAACTGTATTACGTGCTGCCGGAACGCGACGGCACGGAAGCCGCGGGGACCGCGGACGGCGGGAATAGCGCGGAGAAAGAGGAGAAAGCGGACGCCGAATGATGAAAAGGCTGTATGCGCCCTCCGCCGTCGCGGAACTCGGCGCGCGATACGGGATTCGCGCCGCAAAACGCCTCGGGCAGAATTTTCTGGCCGACAAGAACGTCGTGGACCGCATCATCGAGGGCGCGGGAATAGGGGCGGACGATTGCGTGATCGAGGTGGGGGCCGGCATGGGCGTGCTGACGGCGGCGGCGGCGGAAAAGGCGCGCCGCGTGGTCGCGGTCGAGCTGGACGGGCGTCTCATGCCCCTGCTCGCGGAAACCTTGGCGGATCGCGAAAATATACGCCTCGTACACGGCGATATCTTGAAAGTCGATCTGCGCGATCTGTTGCGCCCCGATGAAACGGACCGATGCCGGATAAAAATCCTCGGAAACCTGCCCTACTGCATCACAAGCCCCGTGATCCTGCGGTTTTTGGAGGAAGGACCGCCGGCGGAGAGCATGACTTTCATGCTGCAAAGGGAGGTCGCGGAACGCATAGGCGCGCGGGCGGGCGAAAAGGCCTACGGCGCGTTGACCGTGGCGGTGCGCTATCGCTGTGAAACGCGCCTCGTCACGCAGGTGTCGCGGGAGGTTTTCATTCCCAAGCCGCAGGTGGATTCGTCGGTACTGCGCTTCGATTTCAGACGGGAAAAGATCGTAAAGCCGCAAAGCGAAGCCCTGTTCTTCGCCGTCGTGCGGGCGGGATTCGGCAAACGCCGCAAGACCCTGCTGAACGCCTTGACCGGACTTTGCGGTTGCGGCCGGGAGGAGATCGGCCGCGTGCTGGCGGCGGCGGGCGTCGATGCCGTGCGTCGTGCCGAAACGTTGGAACTCCACGAGTTTTCCGCTGTGTCGGACGCCCTCTGCGCGTCGGTCCGCGCGCAAACGAACGCGTGACGCGGGGCGCCTTTCCCCCTGTTTCCGCCGCCGCGAACGCGCTTTAAGACGCGCGTTTCGTCCGCGGGCAAACTTCCGGGAGTATTTTGCATGACAGAGAGCGATTTGAACCGTATCATGATGAGAACGCGGCTTTTCAGCGGCTTTCGGCCGGAGGAATGCGCGCTGCTCCGCAGGATATCAAAGGCGTCCCTGCGATCCTACGCGGCCGGGGAACTGCTCGCCGGCGAGGGTTCCCTCATCGATTTCTTCGCGATCGTGACGGAGGGCCGGTTGCTCTGCGAAAAGAACAGCTACGGCGGTCATGTGGAACTGATCCAGCACTACGCCGCGGGCGATCCGGTCTGCCTCGACATCGCCTCTACGGTGACGAAACGCTGCCCGTTTCGGATACTCTGCCCGGATAACGCAGAACTCCTCACCTTTCGTTACGATATGCTCATGCGCAACTGCGCGCCGCACGGCGCGCTGTATGAGAAACTCAGCGTCAACATGATCCGTTTTCTCGCCAACGAAAACATCAAGAAACTCTACAAGATAGACGTTCTGTACAAACGCTCGCTGCGCGAGCGGATTTTGGTTTTTCTGCGCAACATGGAGGCGCGGACGGGCGAAAGCGCTTTCCGCATCTACATGAGCAGGGAACAGTTCGCGCAGTACCTCGGCGTCAACCGCAGTTCGCTGTCGCACGAGCTGAGCCGGATGCAAAAAGAGGGCTTGTTCCGCTTCAAAAAGGACTGTTTCGAGCTGGCAAAACCGCCGCGAAAGGAGGAACCGGAGACGCCGGCGCCGTGAATCCCGGCGCGCGCCCCGCGCCCCATCGCAAAGACCGCAGGAAAACAGTTACAGTTCAAAGGTCCAATCAAAAGCATTCACAACACAGGGGGACGGTCCTTTTGTGCAAATCGCACAAAAGGACCGTCCCCCTGTGTTGCCTTGCCCTTGCCCCTGTGTTGCCGCAAAAGGGCGACAGTCCGCCGTGTCGCAACGGCGAATATTTGCATACCTGTACATACTTTTGTACATGCAGACATGGTATATATATACCGACAGTCGCCGCAACGGAAAACCGGAGGAACACAGCGATGTACACAAAAAACTATCTGATCGAGATCGAAAAACCCTCCGCCGAGGACATGGACATCCTGCTCTCCCGCATCGATGATTTTAACGATTCCGTTTGTTTTTTATTGCCGTGCATCAACAAAGACAGGGAAAAAATCAGCTTTGTTCTCATGCGGTCGAAAAACCAAAAAGAAAGCCATATTAAAAAAAATTTGACCGATGTGTTCGGTCGAGCGGTATCGTATACGCCGCTCGATTTAAACACGGCGACGGATGGGCAACGCAAGGCTGTGCAAACGGGGAAGCGCTTACTTGTCAACAGCTACTATCACGGTTGCAGGTATATCCGTTTTACAAACAAAAACGCGGATGAGTGCTTGCGGGAGATCGGTGATATGGTCGGTTTTGACAGCTTCAAGGCCGCGTGCAAGCAAATCTGCATGTATCACGGCAACGCAAAAAAATTGAACAAACGCACCAATTATAATATCATGCTGGTGCTTGACGGCAAGCTTGACTTCGATATATTTGTCGAACACATCTACGATTTGTACGTTTCGCTTGGAATAATCACCAATCCGTACATTATATACGGCGATTTGGACGATGCGTGTCGCAATGACAGCAACACGGCCTATCTTTTTTCGATTGAAGAGAACTGGCAATCCTATGACGCGGAACATCTTGTGGATATCGATTTGAATAAGCGGTTCATGAAACTTTGCAAGCGCGATACCGTATACGTGGCCGTATGTGACAAGAAACAATACGAAAAGCTCGCGCAGACGGACAGCTTCCTGCGCCTGTTTCCGCAAAGCATCAAGATCGACGAAATAAGCAGGGTTGAGATGCTGGCATTCATGAAAAGGGAGGTTTCGAGTTACGGTTTTACGCTCGATGAAAAAAATATCGAAAATTCCGATTTGCTCGACAGCGGCCTTGAATATATCAAGACGCAAATCAGTATCGCCGTAAAGGGCAAGCTGGCGAGCAAGCGTTGCGTTACGACCCTGACGGCTTCCGATTTTGAAGTGCAAAAGAAGTTCGCCAAAAAATCCGCTTTCGACGAGCTTGAAGCGCTTATCGGGCTTGCCGGCGTGAAAAACTGCGTCAGGGAGATCTCGACCTTTCTCAAGAACAGGGGCAAGGACGCGCTCCCCTGCCTGCACATGGTCTTTCGCGGCAACCCCGGAACGGGCAAAACGACGGTCGCGCGGCTCATCGGCAGAATCTTCGGCGAAATAGGCGTTCTGAAAAAGTCCGATCTGTTCGTCGAAGCCGACAGAAACGGACTCGTGTCGAAATACCTCGGCGGCACGGCGGCGCAAACGGCGGCGATCATCGAAAAGGCGCGCGGCGGCGTGCTGTTCATAGACGAAGCCTACGCGCTCAACAACGGAGAGAGATACGACTACGGCAATGAGGCAATCGCCACGCTCGTCAAACGGATGGAGGATTATCGGCAGGATTTCGTTTGCATTATGGCCGGTTACACGAAAGAGATGAACGACATGCTGCATATGAATCCGGGATTCCGCGAGCGCGTGCAATTCTACATCGACTTCCCCGATTACAGCGCCGCCGAATTGACGGAAATCTTCTCCGCCCTGTGCAAAGCGGAACGGTACAGCATGTCGGGCAAAGCGAAAACACGCATAAATGAATACTTTACTAAAATAGTAATAAATAAAGATGAAAACTTCGCCAACGGCAGAATCGCCCGAAAGGTCTTTGAACGAATCCGCCTGAAACAAGCGTTGCGGACAAGGAGCAACAACATCACCGCCGCCGACGCGGAAGCGGCTTTCGCGGAGAATGATCTCGCGGCGCTCTGCTCAAACGAGAACGCAAAAAGGACAATCGGCTTTGGCGCCGGGTAATGGACAGGCCGAGAAATCGATTTACAATTCGAGCAAAATGCGGTAAACTTAACTTAGGGATTCAAATATTTTTAAGGAGGACGCCTAAAATGATTTATGCACTTAATGCCATCCCGGAAGAATGGCGTGAGCGAATTCTCAAATCACTGAAAGCAGGCATTGGACGCTTTGGCTGGAGCTATGATAGGAGACAAAACTTAAAATCAGAGGAAGAATATTATGATAAAGGAAAATGCAGGTTTTTGCTTGAACTTGTACCGGATGATTTTGTCATCTACATAAATATGCCTGATTATGGAAAATGCACATTGGCGAGAGTATCCGGACCTTATTTTTTTCAAGAACCCATGGATGATGATTTCAATCATTGCTTCCGGGTGGATGCAACATCAATCCGTACATTTTATCGCAACGATAATATCGTGCCGCCGCCGATTAGCGCCAGACTGAAGTTACAAAATCGTTATTGGAGAATATATGCCGAGGAGGATTTCGGACTTTTGTTGAAAAGACTCGAAGGGGCATCGGATATTCAAAATGAAGCAATACGCACAATCGACGATAACATCGAATATTTCTTGGATTCCGCCTCTGAGGAATTTAAAAGTTTGGCCGAAAAGATCTGCATGGCACATCCAAATTTTGATTTGGAAAAATTGATGTGCAAAGTCTTTGAAAACAGCAGCCGATACATCCATGCCAAGCATATGCGTGGTCGGGCGGATAAAGGCGCCGACATTATTTTGACCGGTTGTGAACTGCCAACCGAAGAACTTCAACGAATTTGCCTTGTTCAAGTAAAATCGTACAGTGGCGTGATGGACACGGAAAACGCGATTGACAGTTTAAAAAAAGCGTTCGATTTTTATGCTGACGCGCATTGCGGGTTGATTGTGTCAACAGCAACCGAGATCACCGAAAACTTCAAATCGAAGTTGAATGAATTTGCAGCGGAGCAAGGCAAACCGGTCGGTCTGCTTTACGGTGAGAAGCTTTCCAGGTTTATTGTTGAAAATCTTCCAAAATAAGCGTCCGCGCGCACATTCCGGACATGTCCTCATATGGGATAACGGCCCGCCGGCGAAAACAATTCACGGAGGCCGTTTTTTTATATGCGACCCTTGTAAGCCGAATGCGTTATACCGGTTGACAGGCCGGAAGAAACCATTCGCACCGGCATAACATTTGCGTGGCTGTACAGATTATTGTACAGTCATACGCGGTATACTTATCGCGTGGAACGATAGATACAGCGGCGAAAGAATGGGGGATACGCGTATGATGGAAATACAGGGCACGCACGCAAAAGCGAAGATATTCACCGATACGCTCGAAGCCTCCGCAGAAGGGCAGATTCGAGCCATGTGCGACATTCCGTGACTTGCGGACAGCCGCATTCGCATTATGCCGGACGTACACGTGGGAAGGGGGTGTACCGTCGGCGCCACAATGACGGTGGGCGAGCGCATTGTTCCCGGCTTCGTGGGCGTGGACATCGGCTGCGGTATGGAAACGGTGAACCCGATCTACAATTTCAAGGCGAGCGAATTTGCGGGCGGGGGAAAACGGCGTTGATTGTCCCCGGGATACAGTACGGGTTTGACAGGCAAGGCTTGCGCGGAGTCGCCCCGGCGCAGAAACGAACATGAAAACAAAGAAACCGAAAACATACCGCGAGCTTTTGGCCTCCGTCCGCCGCACTTGGCACGGCGTAAATCCCGTGACAAAAGTATTCCGCGACAAGACCAAATACAATCGCAAGGTGAAGCACAAACACAAGCAGGCCGGCGAGTGAGGCCCTATTCGGCGCGGCCTCTTCCCCTTGCGTGAAATCCGCTTCTGTTGTACAATATGAACGGACGCCGCGGTCCCGGCGGACGGCGTCGAAATCGAAAAACGGAACCCGCGCCGGCGTTTCCGCGAGCGCGAGCGCAAGCGGGAAGCGAAAATGAGGAAATCGTATGCTGAGCAATAAGACGAACATCATCTGCATACTCCACATCCTGCAGGAATATTCGGACGAGGCGCACATCCTGCCGATGCGTGACATCATCGCGAAGATGCGCGCGATATACGGCATAAGCATAGACCGCAGAACGGTTTACAGCATGATCGAAGCGCTCAATCTGCTGAACTACGACATATCGACCTACGAAGAAAACGGCGTCGGCTATTATCTGCGCGCAAGGGTGTTCGAGCCGAGCGAGGTGAGGCTCTTGACCGACAGGATCTATTCCATGGGTTTTATTTCGCAGAGGCAGACGAACGCCCTGCTTGAAAAGCTGCAATCCACCCAAAGCATTCACGCGCGGCGGAAATACAAGCATCTCAAGGCGGCGCAGACGCGAAAATCGACGAACGCGGAGTTGTTTTGGATCATCGAACAGCTCGACGAGGCCATCGAGAAAAACCGCAAGGTCGCCTTCGACTATTACAATTACACTGTGAATAAAAAACTCGTGCTTCGCCGCGCCGAGAAATACCTCGTCAACCCTTACCGCATGGTCTGCGCCAACGAGAAATACTATCTCGTCTGCAATTACGACAAATACGAAAACATCAGCCATTACCGCATCGATATGATAAAAAACCTCGAAATCGCGGAACTGCCGAGAAAGCCGTTGCCCGCAAACTTCAATTTGAACGACTATTCAAACGCCCTCGTCTACATGTTTGACGGCACGTGCGAGGACGTGGAGATCGTATGCGACAATCTCATGGCCGGCGAGGTCATCGATCGTTTCGGAAGCGACGTGCGCATGACGCCGATCGACGAAGATCGCTTCAAATTGCAGATCCACGCACCGCCGCACGGGCTCAAGTTTTGGGCCTTGCAATATCTGCCGTACTGTGAGATTGTGGCACCCGCGTGGCTGCGGGAGGAGATAAAGGAGAGCATCCGAACAAACAGATACGGCGATTGACACCCGCCGCGCGCCGAAGCGGGGCAAAACACAGGGGGACAAGGACAGAACAAGCAAACACCGCCCCGCATTTTCAATTGACAAAAACACAAAAAACGGCATATAATAAGCATCATTCGGCTGAGCCGGGCGGCCTTTTCTTTACAAGAGGATATCCAGCGCGATACCCGCCAGATAGGAGCAGCTTGTCCAAAGCACGGCGCGCATAACGGCGCCCATGCAGGCGCTCCGCAGGGCCGGGACGAGGGGCGCGCGCAGGAGCCGCAACAGCGCGGGACCGGACAGCGCCAAGCCCAAACAGCTCGCGAGCGTGCCCCTGTGAAAGAAGAGCAGCGTCAACGCGAGGATCGAGAAGCCCCAAAAGCCCACGCATATCCCATAGAGGCGCCGCGCGCGTTCTCTTCCCAGCAGCGCGGGCAGGGTTTTGCGGCCCGAACGTCGATCCCGCTCGATATCGCAGGTATTGTTCGTCATCATGATCAGCCCGATACCCACGATGAGCGGCACGGACAAGACCCATACGCGCGGGTCCACGCGGCCGGTAAAGGCGGAAAAACTCGCGGCGGTAAGCAACCCGCCCAAAACGCCGCCCGAAACCGCCTCGCCCAGAGGCAGGTATGAAACGGGATGCTTTCCGGCGGAGTACGCGACAACCGTGAGACAGCCGGCGGCGCCGAGCAGGAGGGTGACGAGACCGCCTCGATATACGGGATAGACGCCCAAAAGGACCGCCGCCCCCATGAAGCACGCGCCGAGGAGCCGCACCCGCTTAGGATCGATATCGTTGTAGAGCAGTACCGCGTCATCCGGCTCGTCGGAATTCTCTTTAAGGTCAACGCCTCTGATGAAGTCATAGTAGTCGTTGAGCGTGTTTACGGAGGCCTGCAGCAGTACGGCGGCGCCGATGAGCGGCAGGAATACGAGCGGATCGAAGCGTTCCGCCAAAGCGACGCTGAGCAGACTTCCGAGGAGGACGGGGAACACGGAGGCGGCCCAGGTGTGCGGCGCCGCAAGCCCCACGGCATTCTTGAAAGTGATCGCTTGGTAAGACATCGCATTTCTCCTGTGTGCCGCGCGGAAAGCGGTTGCGCGGACGGCTGAACGACGCCGCCCAATCCCCTGCTTTCGGTATGGGGACCACCGCTTCATACAGCCGGCGCGGGCTTGCAATCCCCCGGCGGCTATGTTCTGCGGGGCGGCGGGCAACGTGCTGTTTTGTCGGAGGGAAGCGTATGCTATACAAAATCGGTGAGATCGCGGAGATTCTCGGCGTCACGCGGGATACCCTGCGATATTACGAAAAACGCGGCCTCGTCAAGCCGATCAAGGACGCGGAAAACGATTACCGTTACTACGACTTTTGGGATGTCAACTTCCTCTTGGACTGCATCTGGTATCGCGCCTTTGATTTTTCGCTGGAACAGGTCGCGGACATCTTCAAGATGGAATCGCACCGCGACATCAGCGACCTGTTTCGCGAGAAAGAGGATGAATACCGCGCCGTCATTCGCCGCAACGAACTCCTGCTGGAGCGTTCCGAACACCAACGGGCGGAGATCGCCCGCATTGAGCGTCTGCTCGGCAAGTGCGTGATCGCGATGTGTCCCGCGCACATTCTGTATTTCAATCGCTATACGGAGGATTTCGCGAACTCTCCGCAACTGAATCGGCTGTCGCGTGAATGGCTGGGGCTTATGCCTTTCACACATCGCTATTTTGAAATATCCATGGACGATCTCCTGGGCGAGGCCGGCCGCGATTATCGCTGGGGTCTGGAGCTTTCGTCGTATTACGCGGAAAAGCTGCGCGTGAAAATCGAGCCTCCGATCGAGTACAGACCGTCGGTGCAATGCGTCCGTTCCGTGTTCAAGAACATCGGGAAAGGCAATTTCTCCCCGCGTCACATGCATTACATGGTTGATTATGCCAAGGACAACGGTCTGCGCATCTGCGGAGACGCCTCCGGCATTCTGCTCGCCGGCGTGATGGAAAACGGGGATTTCGCGGGATATTTCGAGGCTTGGCTGCCCGTGGAATAACGGAGGGGATTTTGAGCTTTATTCATATTATATCAGGCCCTTTGATCGGCGGTATCATCGGTTTCGTCACCAACTGCGTTGCGATCAGGATGCTGTTTCGTCCGCTGAAGCCGCTGTATATCGGGCGTTTCCGGCTGCCTTTCACGCCCGGCGTCGTGCCCCGCCGCAAGGACGACCTCGCGCAGATCCTCGGCAACGCGATCGTGTCCGAATTCTTCAATGCGAGCGATCTGGAACGCGTATTCACCTCCGATTCTCTGCGGGACGCTTTCACCGAGAGCATAGTCGATCTGCTTTACAGCGAGGCGTTTGCGCCGCGCGATCTCCTTGATCTTCGGGGCGCGTCCGCGGACGGGGAGAATCTTGAGAAAGCCCTGCGCGCGATCAAGGAAGAACTCTGCGTGCGCATTTTGGCGGGCGTCCTCAAATCCGATCCGGCCGTCGTCCTCGCGCGGGCCGGCGTAAAATTGTCGCGACAACGCTTCCTTGGCGGCCCGGCGGAAAGGCTCGGCGAAGAAATCCTCGTCTCCGTCGCGGAAGCCCTGTCGCGGGATATAGAAGCCTATATCCTCTCGGACGGAATGGATATCCTCATGCCGCTTTTGGACGCGGAATTCCGCGAACTGTCGCGTGAGTCTGTCGGCGTCCGCGTGAACGCCCTGTTCCCGGACAGGGCCGTACTCACCGGTCTGATCGGCGGCCTGTACGAGCGCTTCATGCGCGTCTACGTTCGCCCGATCGTATCGAGTATAGACGTGGGCGGCATGGTCGCGGCAAAGGTCAGGGGCATGGACGCCGCCGAAATCGAGAGCTTGACGCTGGCCGTTGTGCGAAAGGAATTCCGATATTTGGTTTGGCTGGGCGCCCTGCTCGGCGTCGTCATAGGCGCGGTGAATATCTTTATTTGAGCGCGTCCGGAATGCGCTTCGCCGCTTTCAAAACCCGCGCGGTAAAATCGCCGATCTCGCGGGCCGCCGTATCGACGCCGCGGCTCAGTTCCGCGCTTCCCGCGTTCGGCGATTCGGCGCCCTTGCCGCCCGATCCTTTCCCGTCGCCCTTGCCGCCCCGCTGCTTGTAGGCCAAGTAGATGCCGCCGGCTATAAGCCCGATCTTCACGATGGTTCCAAGCCCGCTCCGCCTTTCCGGCACCATTGCAAAATGGTAGGTCGTTTTCATTCTACATCCTCCTATACGATGTTCGATCCTCCGCCCTTTGTCACAGGCCGCGCGCCCGTTCCGCAAGGCCCGTCGCCAGAAGCGTGAGCGCGTGCTTTTCCGCACCCTCCCGCAGGGGGGCAAGCGTATCGAGCGCCTCCTCGCAATGCAGCGCGATCCGCTCCGCCGCGCGTTCCAAGGCACCCGATTTGCGCACATGCGCAACGAGAAACCCGAGTTCCCGCTCCGTTTTGTTCCGTTTCATAAACAGACGCCGCAGCCTCTCCCGCCGGCCGATCCCGCCCAGCAACGCGGGCAGGGTGAGCAGACCGTTTCGGAGATCCTGTCCCGACGGTCTGCCGAAAACCGCTTCGGCCCTGTAGTCCAGCGCGTCGTCCAGTATCTGAAAGGCCAGCCCGAAGCGCGCCCCGAAGCGCCCGAGCCGATCCGCCGCCTCTGCGGCAAGACCGCCGGCCAGCGCGCCCGTGCGACAGCTCGCCGACAGAAAACTCGCGGTCTTGCCGTACATCTGCGCGTAACAAAATGCCTCATCCTGCGCATCCGGCTCGTATCGGACGCGCAACTGCCGCAATTCCCCGCGGCACATTTCGGCGGAAACCGCCGCCAGCGTTTCGTTGATACCCGTGCCGCGATAATACTCCAGCCGTTCCATCGCCTTGGCCAGCAGAAAATCCCCGCTTTGCACCGCCGCAAGTCTGCCGGACGAGGCGTTGATCGACGCTTCGCCGCGCCGCCGTGCCGCGCCGTCCACCACATCGTCATGGATGAGCGAGGCGGTGTGCATCGATTCCAGCATACACATCAGCGGAACGGCGCGAAACGTCCGGCCCGCCGGCGCGTCCGCGCGCCGGCAGAGGTAGGCCAGAACCGGGCGCAGACGCTTGCCCCCGGCGCCGATCATCCGCTTCATGTCGCTTCGCATACGCGCCGATCCGGCCGCGTCACAGCTTCGCAGCAAGTCCGCTTCCATCGCGGTCAGGGCGGCCCGCAGCCCGCGATACAGCGCTTCATCGCCGATCCGGCCGCGAAAGTCGATCCGGATGCCGTCCGCCGCGCCGATCATCTCCGCAGTGCCTCTCGGATAGCGGAGATAAACGCCGGTTCGCCGTCCGCGTCGTTCGCGTTTCGTCCGCCGTCCGCGCGCGCGGCCGCGTCCCGCGCCAGACAGTCGGCAAAGGCCAGCGTCAGCGGCACATTGTCCTGCGGGATCAAATACGCGGAAAATCGGCTGAAGAAATAATCGCCCAGAAGCGTGGCGGCCTCCGGGAATTCCTCCGCCCGCAGGTGCAGCAACCGGAACAGATGGTAGCACTGGCAGGCGGCGGCGAACTCGTGCGGCCTCGGGCCGTCGTAGATCGACCCCGCGGCATCCGCGGCCGCGTAGCGCGCCTCCGGCGCGAGCGGCGGCAGTCCCGCCTCCTCCCACAGGCGATAATCCTCTCGCAGGAGCGCGTCCACGCCGATTCGCAGGGTTTTTGAATATTCTTTCATACGGCGGCGCTCCTTTCGCTATGCCTTTTCAATTTTGGCGGCGTTCAAGGCACAGGGGCGCCAAGCATACGCTCTCCCCGCCGACGGACAGTTCGATCTCCCGGGGCTTGAAGCCGCTCAAACTGCAGTCGATCCGAAATACACCCGTATTGCGCGGAATGCCGTCAAATTTAAACTCGCCTAAGAAGTCCGCCTCCGTTTCTTTCAGCGGAACGCCGCCCGCAAAGAGCCGCAGCTTGGCGCCGGCGGCCGCCTTTTCGATACCGTCCTCCATGAAGCAGAGCGCGCCCGCAATGAAATTGCTCGTGTATCGATACAGGTTCTTGTACAGGACGCGGGGCTTGCCGGGGCCGTCGTCGAGCGGCAGCAGACCTTGATTTTCCGTTATTTCCGCAAAAACCGCGTCCGTGCATTTGATTATGCTGAGCGCGCGCAGCGGACAAGCCTGCACGCAGCGCGGTTCCGGCAGACCCTCGTCCAGCAGGTGCGCGCACATCGTGCATTTTTGCGCGGTGCGCAGTTCCTCGTTCCAAGAGATCATCCCGTGGGGGCAGGCGGCAACCAACTCCGCCTTGCCCTTGGCCGCCTCCGCGTCCAGCAGCACGATACCGTCGCCGCGCTTTTGCACGACTGCGGGAAAGGCTTTCTCGCAGGGCGCGTCGTCACAATGCCTACACAGCCGCGTCACGTAGCACAGGTCCGTATAGGGCACTTTTCCGCGCTCGTGGCGCAGCGGTTCGATCCAATTCTGCGCGTGTTTCTGCTGGCTGTCCGTGTAGGGCAGCCACGCGTTGCCCACGTGTTCATCCTTGCAAGCCATCAAGCAGTTGAAGCAGCCGACGCACTTTGCGAGATCGACGATCATTCGCAGACTTTCCATTTGCGCAAATCTCCTTCCCATTTTCGGATCTCCACCAAGCAGGAGTTCACGGACAGACCGTGGGCGTGCTTGGTGATCATGCGTTCGGGCGTCAAATTGTTGATACAGCCGTGCATTTCCGGAGATCTTCCGGGTTCGCCGATCGGACGGTAATCCGCGCAGGACTCATAGGAATGCACGACGCCGCGCGGGAGCCGTTCCGTGAGTTCCGGCGCGCAAATGACGCTGCCGCGGTCGTTGTAGACCTCCGCCAATTCCGATCCGCTGATCCCGCGCGCCGCGGCGTCCGCGGGATTCATGCGAACGATCCAGAAATAGTAACCGTCCAGCAGCTTGCGGTGTTCGTTGATGTCGTTGATACACGAATCCTTGCTGTCGCCCATGGTATGGAAGCTGTATCTGGCGTGGGGCGAGATGAGTTGCAGCTTGTATTTCCCGTACAATTCGGATTCCGCGCCCTCCGGGGAGGGGATATAGGTGCATATCGGCATACGTTCCCTGTCGTTCGGATCGAAGCGTTTCAGGGTTTGGGCCTCGAATTCAAATTTGCCGGAGGGTGTTTCCAGCCCCTCGTTGTAGCGGCCGTAGTATTCCGACGGCAGGGGCGGCAACTCGGGCGTGTCCTTTTTGACGCCTTTTGCGAACCAAGCCATGCCCACGGGGTCCCGGCGGTTTTCGGGCAGGGGCGGCGCCACATAGTAGCCCTTTTTCAGAAAGGCCCGCCACCCCATGACCTTGGGCATATCGGAGGCCGCGTATTGGCGGCGCGTCCAGTCGTACAGCGTATTGCCCTCGCTGAACGCCTGCCACAGGCCCAGCTTGTTCGCCACGCCCTGAAAGATGTCGAAATCCGATTTGGATTCTCCCAGCGGTTCGATACATTTGTGCTGGGCGAAGATCACACGATGGTTGTTTTGCAGGAAGGACTTGTCTATGTAACCGCCGCAGTTCGCGAATTCCCCGATGTCCCAGCGCTCAAAATTCGTACAGGCGGGCAGGATGATATCGGCAAAGCGCGTTTCTCCCTCCATCCAGATGGCCTGACTGACCACGGTTTCCAGCTTGTCGGATCGATGCATTTCGACGTAACGGGTCGAGTGCGGCTGCGTGCCGATGTAGGAACCGCCGTATTTGTAGTGCATTTTGACCGCCGAATGCCCCGGCGCGGGATAGCGCGCCTTTCGGAACTGCCCGACCACGGAGTAGTTGGACAGATCGTGGGCCTCGGCCCGGCCCTCCAGAATGGCCTCCGGCAGAAACAGGCGCGGGATGGACTGCGTTTCCGAATTGAGGGAGGGCGATTGCGGCATACGGTTGTACATCTGCACGCCGGCGCCGGAGCCGAAATAATCGCCGGAGAAGCCGCCCTCCGCGTAGCCCGGGAACCAGAAATGCGAGTCCAGCGGCGTACCGTACTGGAGGCCGCCGAAGTTGACGCCGGGCAGACCGAAGCCCTGCATCGCCTGCAGGCACACCATGGCGCGCGCCCATTCCGTGCCGTAGGCCGTGCGCCCCGCGGAACCGAAAGAGGTGATGCCGCCGCAGGACAGATAGGTCCGCTTGCTGCCCCAAGCCTCCGCGAGCGCGCGAACGACGCGCGCGGGCACATCGGTTATGGACTCCTGCCACGCGGGCGTCTTGGGAATGCCGTCCGTTTCGCCCAGCAGGTAAGCCGCCCACTTGTCGAGGCCCTGCGTTCGTTTTTCGACGTAGGCCTTATTGTACAGGCCCTCGCTGAGCCATACGTTGGCGATGGCGAGCGCCAGAGCGGTATCGGTTCCGGGCCTCGGGCAGATCCAGCGGCCGCCGAGGAAAGCCGCGGTGGCATTGAGGTAAGGATCGATGTGTACCGTGGGGATCCCGAGGCGCTTGATCCACTCCCTGCGTATGGTCCCCTCCTGCGCGGCGTATACGCCGGAGGTGGATTCCGGATCAGACGACCAAAACACGATCAACTCGCTGTTCTGCATACAGTCCTCCACCGTGGAGTAAGGCTCCGTGCCGCCGCGCCGCGCCGCGCCGCCGTAGTGATGCATTGCGCCCCAGGCGAAGCCCTCCCACGAGTCGGGGTTGTTGAGTACGGAGGTCGCGCCGATACAGTTGAAGAAGCGATTCGCGGCGGAGGTGAAATAGCCCAGATTGCCCCACAGATGATGGGAACCCCGCGACCAGAACACGGCGCCGGGGCCGTGGGTTTGACGCACGCGCACGATCTCGTCCGCGACAAGGCTGAAAGCCTCGTCCCAAGAAATGCGCTCGTAATCGGATATGCCCCTGTTCTCCGGGTTCCGCTCCCCCTTGGGGTCCCAGTCCGTCCGCTTCATCGGATGGAGGATGCGATCCTTGGAGTAGACGAGGCTCTTCCAGCCCAGGGCGTAGGCGGTCGCCGTCGTTCGCTTAGGCGGCGTGAATTTCTTGCCGTGCGCGGTGATGGTCCAAGGCGCGGCGTCCGTTTCGTCGAATTCCAAGGGGGTAATGCGCACGATTTTTCCGTCTTTTACATATACGAACACGGGGCCGCCGTTGGTGCCCGTGACGCAGCGCGTTTCGCCGTTCGGCAGTTTTGTGCCGAAGTTGCGGAGAAAGAGGATGTCGAAAGCGAATACTTTCAGGAGCAGGGAACTGAACCACATGGCTTTCTCGTCGGGTCCGACGAGCCAAAGGCTTCCGTTTTTTGCGGCCGATACAAAAGCTTCTTCCTTGCCCAGCATTTGTCCCATCATGACCGCGCGGGCGCAGGCGGCGTCCTCGAATATCATGGACACATCCGCCTCGTCGTCGTGGATACCGTCCTTGCCGGAACACAGACCGTCGTGAAACCGGATCAGGCGGCCGTATCGGTTGTCCCGCGTTTTCAATTCCACCGCAAGGTACTGCTCCCGCAGCTCGTTCTTGAATTCCGCGCTTAAGGCCGCGAGAGCGTTGAGCAGTTTGTCAAGGGTGAAGAGCGTGCCGATCAAGAAAGTCTTGTCGAACAGATCGGCGGCCTTTTTCGCAATCGAAGCTCCCATGTTTACCTCCCCTGCGGCCGCTCGGCCGCCGTAAATGCCCACTGTGTCGAACGCTGTCTGCGGGGCGCTTCCGCTCAGCCCTGATGATATTCCACGCCCTTTGCGCCGCGCGGATAATTCCAATGCTCTATCAGCCCGCCTCCGGACAGGACGCGGCAGGTTCCGCATTCCAAGCAACCCTCGTAATTGAAAGAAAGCTTTCCCTCTTCATAGCTGTACAGGCCCGCGGGACAGGCCTTTGCCAGCAAGCGCATTTCTTTCTCGTCCTCGCAATCTTCGTTCACAATAATATGCGAGCCTTGTTCGTCCACCTTGAAACGAACGAAACCCAGCTTATCATCCACGCGCATTGCGGCCATGCGTTGTTCCTCCTTTTTTCGTTACAGCGTGCCCCAAGCTTTCATGCCCAGCTTGGCCAGTTCCGCCGGGCCGACGGAGCGCAGGGCGGAAAGGGCGAGTTTGGATGCCTTTTTCGGCTCCGAACCGTCCACCCGAAAGAGTCCGCCGAGGATTTCGGCGGCTGCCGCGGGAAGTTCGTTGTAGATCTGCCGCGTATTCATCAGCGCGGGCATGTTTTGATAGTGTCGCAGGTCCCGCATGACGAAGCTGTGTTCCAGCAGGCGGCGATAGACGGAGAGTCCGGCGGCGGAAAAATCGTTCTGCCGCTTCGCCCGAATGACGGTCTCCGCGGCCAAGCGCCCGGATTCAATGGCGAAGTCCATGCCGCGAAAGCTGTAACCCATGTTGATCACGAAGCCGGCGGCGTCGCCCGCCACCAGCACGCCGTTCCAAAACAGTTCGGGCATCATGGCGTATCCGCCCTCGGGGACCAGATGGGCCGCGTATTCCAAAAGCTCGCCGCCCGCGATCAGCGGGGCGATCGCGGGATGGGCCTTGAAGCGTTCTATCATGTCGGGGACTTTCACCTCCGCCTCATCGATGTGATGCAACGTGACGACCGTTCCCAGAGAAACGCCGGCCCTGTTTGTGTACAGAAAGCCGCCGCCGACCGCGCCCCCCGTGGGGTATCCGGCCGCCAAGCACGCGACGCCCTCTCCCGGCGCCACGCCGAAGCGCTCCGAAACGGTCTTTTCGTCCAGCCCGATAACCTCCTTGACGCCCACGGCCACCTGCTGCGGCGCCAACGCCTTTTTCATGCCGAGCCTCTGCGCCAAAAGGGAATGCACGCCGTCAGCCAGCAGCACAACATCCGCGCATAACACGTCCTCGCCGGCGATCACGCCGCAGACCCGCCCTTTCCTCTGCAAGAGTTTATCCACGCGTATGCCGGTCACATACATCGCGCCGGCCTCCTCGGCCCGCTCGGCCAGCCACGGATCGAGCTTGGCGCGCAGCACCGAATACGAAGCGCCGGCGGAAGCTTTCAATTTTTCATCGCCGTACTCGACGGTGGTTGCCCCGGATTCGGTCATGAGCAGGATGCGTTCTTTCACGATCCGGCGTTCCAGAGGCGCGCTTTCCGCAAAATCGGGGATGAGCCGCGACAGGCTGTGGGCGTAGAGCCGGCCACCCGTCACATTCTTGGCGCCGCAGGCGGTTCCGCGTTCCACAACCGCCGTTTCAAGGCCCGCCCTCGCGAGCGTATAGGCGGCCGCCGAACCCGCCAATCCGCCCCCGACGACGATGGCGTCGAATTTCTCCTCACTCATGGCATGTCCCTTTCACTCCGATTAAGAAATGGTTTTGTTTCAGTCTAAACCATGGAGTAAGACAAAGGTCAAGGCGCAAAAAAAGTTTTTTTACCGCCGCGACGCGCAAAGGGCTTGACAATTTCAATATAGGCGGTATAATGAGTAAGCAGTAAAATATAATGAGTAATTTGCAAATCGTAATGAGTAATTTGTCGAGGAAGGCTATATGTTCACCAGAATGTTGGTTGCGCAGCTTACCGAAAGGCTGAAAGAACAGAGAAAGTTCATGCAGATTGTCGTAGGCCCGAGGCAGACGGGCAAAACGACGGCGACGCTGCAGGCGCTTGCGCAGCTTAGGATTCCGCGGCATTTTGTCAGCGCGGACGATCCGGGCCTCGCTTCCGCCGAGTGGCTTCGCAATGCGTGGGAACAGGCCCGCGCCCTCGCGAAAGCAAACGAGGCAATCCTTGTGGTTGACGAGATTC
>JAITKU010000169.1 GCA_031278255.1 Eubacteriales Family XIII. Incertae Sedis bacterium
GCAAAACGGCGCGACGCCGGAGTTCGTGTCAAAATGCACGGGGCTTTCCGTGGAAAGGCTTTTGCGTCTGTCCGGGGGCATGAAGAATTAGGCGCGGCATCCGTTCGGAGCGCGCGGCGGACGGCCCTTTGTGTCATTTCGGGGTATGTCCTTTTGGATCCGCTTCTCGTTGATTTTTTCGGCACTCTCGCCCCTCCGCCTTTTCGCGCGTCATGCCGAAAAAGCGCTGTCTGCAAGCATTGACAAGGCATGGCACAATGCGGTAGAATAGACTGTCCCACGGTAAGACCACGGGGCATTGCCTGTTTTCTCCGCGCTTTGGCACGGCCGAAAATGGGCCGGCGAAGCGAACGCAGTTCCGCGATGAACCCGTTTGCGCAAGTTAAGTAAGCGGCTTTTGTTTTCGTTTGCCGCGCATTTGGGGGAGGGTTTGTTTTGCAAGAATCCAAAGATACGACGAAGCAATTGGGCACGGACGCCGTTTGGCGTTTGATTGCCCGGTTTTCCGTGCCGTCGGTTATTTCCATGACGATCGCCGCCGTGTACAATGTGGTGGATCGATTCTTCATCGGCAAATACGTGGATGAACGCGCGCTGGGCGGGCTGACCGTTGCCTTTCCGTTTATGATGTTGCTGTTCGCCGTCGGCGCGCTGATCGGCGTGGGCGGCGCCGCCATGATCTCCATACGTTTCGGCGAGCAGAACAGGGGGGAGGCCGATCGAATCTTCGGCAACATGGCCTTGCTCCTCATCGTTTCCTCGCTCGTTTTCTCCGTCTTGGCCACGCTGTTCCTCATCCCGCTGCTGCGGCTGATGGGCGCCACGCCCGGCAATCTGCCCTACGCCGCGGCCTATATGCGCGTCGTCATCGTCGGCCTTGTGTTCCAGCTGTCCGGCTTCGCCATGGCGACCTTGGCGCAGGTGGAGGGCAAGCCGCGGCTGGCCATGTTTACGCAGATCATCGCCTGCGTGACCAACGTCATCTTGGACTATCTCTTCATCGTCGTGTTCGCGTGGGGCGTGACCGGGGCCGCCTTTGCGACGATTCTGGGACAGCTGCTCGGTTTCGCCATCCTGTCTTGGCATTTTTTCTTTTCCGGCCGGAGTATGCTGCGGCTGCGGCTGCGGAACTTCGCGCCGCGTTTTGCGATCATAAAGCGGATATGCGCCATAGGCGCTTCGAGTTTCTTCATGCAGGTCGGCAACAGTCTGTCCGGCGCCATGCTCAACATGGCCTTGGCGGTTTACGGCGGCGACGGGGCGATCTCCTCGATGGGCGTCATGGGCAGCCTCTTCTCCTTGGCGCTGATGCCGATTCTGGGCCTGCAGCAGGGGATTGCGCCCATTATCGGCTACAACCACGGCCTGCGGCGCGGCGATCGGGTATGGCGGGCGCTGCTGCTCGGCATTCTCATCGGCGCCGTGTTTTCCACCGTTGTCTTTGTACTCTTCATGCTTTGGCCGGCGAGCTTCGCCGCGCTTTTCATCGACAGGGCCTCGCCCACGATGGCCATGTGCGTACACGGTATGCGCCTCAATTTCCTCACGCTGCCCCTTATATCCGTGAATATAATCGGATCCACATACTTCCAATCCACGGCGCAATCGTTGAAAGCCTTTGTGCTGAGTATCAGCCGATCGATCCTGTTCTTGATCCCCTGCGTAATCATCCTGCCCCGTTTTCTTGGTTTGGACGGGGTTTGGCTGTCCATACCCGGCGCGGATTTTTTGTCCATCGTCTTAACGGCCGCGCTGCTTCTGTATTCCGCGCGGGTATCGAAGCCGGCGCGCAAGACCGATTTGTAGGCCGGCGCGGGACTTGCAAGCCCACGCGGGCCGTATGAAGCGCCGGTCCCGGCCTTTCGCCGGGGGCCCGGGCGGCGTCGTTCAATTAACAACAAAAAGATGTTAAAATACGCGGATTTTCTCCCCTGTATGCGCTTCGCGCGGTCTTGCGGTGCGGATTTTGTATGCGGAAAGGGGGGAGTCGCGGCCGGTTTTGCTTTGTTATCTACAACGAAGTCGCGATAAATACCCCATTTTTTCTTGGAATTATTCGTAACGATAGTATAAAATAATTATATGTGTTCCGCTTTTACAGTTCATGCTCCGGTGAAGCATGGGAGAGGAGTTCAGTGGGTATGAGTGGCAAATCTATCGACATCAAGGCCGACAAGAGGGTTCTGAAAGCCGCGAGCCTCATGGGTCCGAAGAGCGGTCCGCCCACCGTGGTCGAATCCGACGCCGAGGGGAAGATCACGCGCGTGCGGCCGTATTACTACGAGGACCACAACGAGTGGGAGGACTTGAATCCCTGGAAGATCGAAGCCAAGGGCAGGGTCTTTGAGCCGCCGCGACGCACCTTGCCCGGCGTCTATTACCTGTCCTATAAGAAGCGGGTGTATTCCGAGAATCGCGTTCGCTATCCGCTGAAACGCGTGGACTGGGATCCCAAGGGCGAGCGCAACACGCAAAATCGCGGCAAGAGCCGGTACGTGCGCATTACGTGGGACGAGGCCGCCCGCCTCATCGCGGACGAGCTTCTGCGCGTCAAAGAGCGCTACGGCATGTCGGCCGTTCTCGCCGAAGCCGATATGCACGGCGAGGGCAAGCACGTCGCGCCGAGCCACGGCTGCATGAACAAGCTGTTGTCCATGCTCGGCGGCTATACGGTGCAAATGCGCAATCAGGACAGCTGGGAAGGCTATTCTTGGGGCGCGAAGAATGTCTGGGGCGGCGAACCCGTCGGCGAGATGCAGCCCTCGGGCAACCTGTGGCCGGATATCGCGAAGAACGCGGAATTGCTGTTGCTTTGGGGCGCGGACCCGGAGGTCACGTCCGTCGGCTTCGACGGTTACATGGCCAGCCGCCTGAGCCAATGGATACACAGTCTCGGCCATAAGTTTGTCTATGTGGACCCCGCGCTGAACTGGTCGGGCGCTTACCAAGCCGACAAATGGATACCCGTTTTGCCGAACACGGACGCGGCCCTGTTGCTCGCGATCGCCTATGTGTGGCTGACCGAGGATACCTACGACAAGGAATACGTGGAAACGCACGCGGTCGGCTACGAGGAGTTTTTTGAGTATGTACGCGGCAAGGCGGACGGCGAGCCTAAGACGCCGGGCTGGGCGAGCGGGAAATGCGGCGTGCCGCCGTGGACGATCAAGGCGCTTGCGCGCGACTGGGCGAATAAGGTCACGAGCTTTACGATCGGCAACGGCGGACCGGGCATCCGCGGTCCTTTCGCCACGGAGCCGGCGCGCTTGCAGGCCGTCCTCATGGGTATGCAGGGCCTCGGCAAGCCCGGCCGCCATCACGCCAAATGGCTCGAATGGAACCTGCACACGCCGGTATTCCCCATGCCGTATCAGGGCGCGGAGCCTTTCGAGGTGCCGCACCGCTGCGAGATACAGCGTCCCGTGGGCGCAAAGGTGGATATGTTCACGGGCCGTATGCCCAAGGTCGCCTATGAGAACGAAGAACTCATGGGCGTGTTGCGTTCGCATGAAAACCCGCCCTTGCAATTCATCCCCAAATGCCTTGTGCATGACGCCATTCTGGACGGCAAGACCGACTGGTGGGGCCTGCGTTCTTTCTGCGGCCCGGCCGAGGAGCAGTGGACGCACTACGAGTTTCCGGCGCCCGGCTGTTCAAACATTCATATGATATGGACCGACTCGCCCTGCATGGTCACTTGCTGGAACGACGGTTTTCGTATCGCGAAAGCCTTTCGCGATCCCTCCGTCGAGTGCATTGTGGCGCAGCAGCCCTGGCTTGAAAACGACTGCATTCTCGCGGATATCGTGCTGCCCGTGCAGACGAAGTTCGAGATGGACGATATCTGCGACGATACGGGCGGCGGTATTGTATGGAGCGTATTCCGCGAATACGCGGCCTGTCCGCCCGTCGGGGAATCGCGCGACGACTTCGATTGCGTCGCGGAGGTGGCGCGGAAGCTCGGACCCGAATACTACGACGCCTATACGAACAACAACAAGTCGCGGGAACGCCTCATCGATCTGTTCTATCAGGGCAGCGTGGCGCACCTCGACAAGAACGACGATTTTCACAAAAAAGGCATCTTCGCGATCCCTTGCATTCCGGATGTGCAGGATTTTGAGAAGTATCCGCCGGGCCTGCGGACCTTTGTGGAGGACCCTGTGAAGAATCCGCTGAGTACGCCCACGGGCAAGCTGGAGTTCACGTCCACGAAGATCAAGGAGTTGTTCCCGAACGACAAGGAACGGCCTCCCTATCCGCAATGGGTGGAGAAGAGCGATCTGCACGACGAACGGCTTTCGAGCAAGCGCGCGGAGAAATATCCGCTCCTGTGCATGTCGAATCACGGGCGCTGGCGCTTTCACGCGAACCTCGACGATATCACCTGGCACCGCGAGGTGGATACGATGAAGATGCGCGGCAGGGACGGCTACCAATACGAAGCGGCGTGGATCAATCCGAATACGGCCGCCGCGCGCGGCATCGCGCACGGCGATGTGGTGAAAGTACACAACGAGCGGGGCATTGTCCTGTGCGCCGCCTATGTGACGGAACGCCTTATGGAGAACGTCGTCTATGTGGACCACGGCGCCCGCTTCGATCCCCTCGATCCGGAGGGCCTCGACCGCGGCGGCGCGATCAACCTGATCACGCCGACGGCCATCACCTCCAAAACCGTCACCGGCATGGCCGTAAGCGGCTTTCTCGTGGAGATGGAGAAGGTTTTGGATGCGGAAATGGAGGCTTGGAAGAAGCAGTATAAGGATGCGTTTGAGCGCAAAACGGACGAGGGCTGCGGCGTCTGTCTCAAAGGCTGGCTGATCGACCGCGCGGCGGAAGGAGGAGCGGCAAATGTCTAAGGTATTCGTAATAGACGTGACAAAATGCAACGGCTGTTATTCGTGCCAGATGGCGTGCAAGGACGAACACGCCGGCAACGACTGGACGCCCTACGCGAAAGCGCAGCCCGATATCGGCCAATTTTGGATGAAGCTGCGGGAGGAAACCGTGGGGACCGTGCCCAAGGCGCGCGTACACTACACGCCGACCCTGTGTAACCATTGCGAGCGGCCCCTCTGCAAGGATGCCTGCGCGCATGAGGCCGTTTTTGTGCGGGACGACGGGCTTGTCCTCATAGATCCCGCGCGGTGCAAGGGCTGTGGGAAATGCGCGAAAGCCTGCATATACGAGGCCATATATTTTAACAAAAATTTGAAAATATCCCAAAAATGCACAGGATGCGCGCATCTGCTCGACAACGGCTACGCCCTGCCCCGTTGCGTGGAGATCTGCCCCACGGGCTGTATGCAGTTCGGCGAGGAGCGGGATCTGGCCGACGAGATCGCCGGCGCGGTGCGGCTTTTGGCCGACGAGGGGACCAAGCCGCGCGTTCGGTACCGGAATCTGCCCGGCCGCTTCATCGCCGGCACGGTCTACGATCCCGAGAACGAAGAGGTGATCATCGGCGCGCGTTGCCGCGCGATCTCGGGCGGCAAGCTGCTCGAAGTCTTTACGGACAGCTACGGCGATTTCTGGTTCAACGACCTGCCCGTCGGGAAGTGGGAGGTATTCATCGAGTATAAGGGCTACAAACAGAAAGCTTTTTACGATCTGCGGACGGCGGAATGCCTGAATCTGGGCGATATTGCCATGGAGAGGGCCTAAAGGCATACGGGCTCAGGCCGGAAGTCTTGCGCGGCGGCTCCTAAAGCGGCGCGGAGCGCAAGCCAAAGGAGAACGAAATACGCGTCACGCCGGGGTCTTATAAGCAGGGGCAAGCGGCTGTTTGCCGGCGCGTGGGCGTATCGGAGAATCGGATGGAAAAGAAAGTGAACCGCGTACCGCGCTTTGTATCGGCGATGATCATGGTCGGCATGGGCGGCTATCTCATCACATGGTCGTATTTCAGAGACGCGCTCGGGCAGGAATTCCCCGCCTGGAGCCGGAGCCAACTCTCCCTGCCGTTCAGTCTGCACAACATCACGGTCTGCATGATGATGCTCTTCACGGGACCGTTGCTTGCGAAGCTGTCCGGCCGCGTTGTACTCGGCTTCGGCGGTTTTGCCGTTCTCGTCGGTTTCGGCTTCTTTTCCTTTCTTCCCAAGGACGATCCGGGCCTCGCGCTCGTTCTGGCGACCGTCGGTTTCGGCCTGATCGCCGCAATGTCGGTCGGTATCGGCGTTATCGCGAGTTTCGATACATTTCTGCCTTGGTTCCCCGATCGCCCGGGCGCGATCTCGGGCGTTCTGACTTTTTGGTGCGGCGTGGCGCCCATCCTGCTGGGCGCCCTGTGCGGCGCGTTCATCGCGCGTTTCGGCGTGCTGACCGCAATCAGCCTGCTCGGGGCCGTGATCGCGGCCGCGGTCTTTGTCGCGCTGATCTGGTCCAAAAAGCCGGGGCCCGATGTCAAGCTGCCGGCACCGCCGCCAAAGGCCGAGGCGGCGCTCGGCAGGGACTATTCGCCGGCGCAAATCCTGCGCACGGGAAGCTTTTGGTGCGTGTTCGTGTTCAACGTGGCGATCCGCTCCGCGGGGCTTATCGTTTCGGATCTGGGCGGGAGCATAGCCGTCGCGATCGGCGTGGCGACGATCGCCGGCCTTATGTTTGCGCCGGCAAACGGTCTCGCCTGCATCGTCGGCGGCTTTCTCATGGACCGATTCCCCATGGAACGCGTCATGACGCTCATGGCCGGCGCGGCGGTGATCGGCGGCGCGGCCCTGTGTCTGGGAAACGTTTCGCACAGCAGCGCCGCGGTCATAACGGGCATTGCGCTCGTCGGTTTCGGCTACGGCGGCGTCACGGTCACGGGTGTTTCCGGCGCGCGCGTCCTCTTCGGCATGAAGCACTACGCGCAGAACCTCGGTCTGATCTCCGTCAGTATCGGCCCGGCCGCGATTGCGGTTATCCTGGCCGGCAGGCTGAACACGGGCGGCGCGGGGGGCTATGGCGGCGCCTTTTCGCTCGTGACAATCCTCGGCGTCGTCGCGCTGGCAAGCTGCCTCGCGATGTTTCCCGCGGAGCGGTCGCGCAAGGCAAAGCTCGCCAAAACGGCCGGATCGCCGCCGATTCGCGAGTCGGCGGATTGATGCCGCGGACCTGTTTCTCCGCCGCAGGACCCCTTAAACGAAGCCTTTCCGTCAAACGCGATCCAAACCGCTTATTGCAAAGGAGGGCGGCGCATGAATCCGTATTATCCGCATGTCTTTTCCCCGATTAAGGTGGGCAAACATACGCTGAAGAACCGCATACAGTTTTCGCCCATGGTGAGTTGCCTGTCCACGGCCTACGGCGAAGTTACGACGGAATACGTCGATTTTATCGGTATGCAAGCGCGCACGGGCGCGGCCCTGATCACGATCGGCGCGACCTCCGTCGATGAGGATACGGGGACGGACTTCCCGGGCGAACTCTGCGTGACGCGTGACGCGTGTATCGGCGGGCTTTCGCGCATATCGGAGATGGCGCATCGCTACGGGGCCAAGATTTCCGCCGAACTGTGCCACGCCGGGCGGAACGCGGATCCCGATATCCTGCGGACGCCCTACGCTCTCGCGGCCTCGCCCCTGCCCCTGCCGGGCCGCAAACGTTACGTGAAAGAGATGGAGATACCCGAGATCGACCACGTGGTCAAGCAATACGCCGACTGCGCGGACAGGTTGCGCAAGGCCGACTTCGATATGGTGATGATCCACGGCGCGCACGGGAATCTCGTGGGTTCCTTCCTCTCCCCGGCGTTCAACTTTCGCAACGATATCTACGGCGGTTCCTTTGAGAACCGGATGCGCTTTCCGCTTGAGATACTGGAAGCCATCCGCGACAAATGCGGCGACGGCATAGGGATCGAGTACCGGATCAGCGGCGATGAACTGATCCCGAACGGAACGCGCGTCGAGGACGCGATCCGATTCCTGCAGGTTGCGCAGAAATACATCGATTCCGTCGTCGTCTCGCGCGGACTCATCGTGGACAGGGATTACGAGTTTTATACGCAGCCGCCCTATTATAACGAATATTGCCACAATGTCCCCTATGCGGAGCGGATCAAGGGCGAGATCGATATCCCCGTCGCCACGGTCGGTTCCATCAAGAACGTGGAGATGGCCGAAAAGATTCTGGCGGAAAACAAAGCGGATATCGTCGCGATGGCGCGCGCGCTTATGTGCGATCCCGAGATGCTGAAAAAGGCGGGGCGCGGGGAGACGGACACGATCAAGCCCTGCCTGCGCTGTTTGCAGGTCTGCAATCTGACCACCGCCGCGGGCCGGCCCATCTCCTGCGCGGTCAGCCCCGCCCTCGGCAACGAGGGCAAATATTCCGAGATACGCAGGGCGGATTCCCCCAAAAAGGCCGTGGTCGTCGGCGGCGGCGTCGCCGGCATGATGGCGGCGCAGACGCTCGTGCGGCGCGGACACGAGACGGTGTTGTTTGAGCAAGAGGATCGGCTCGGCGGGAGGCTCCCCGATATCTGCGGGTACTCTTTCAAGGACGATCTGCGGCAATATACGGAATGGGATATCCGCACGACCATGCGCTGCGGCGCGAAGATTCTTCTGAACACGAAAGCCACGCCGGAACGGATTCTGAAAGAGGCGCCCGATGTCCTTTACCTCGCGACCGGCGCGAAGCTCTTCACGCCCGATATCCCGGGCATCGACGGCGAAAACGTGACGGATGTCATTTCCGCGGACAGCGGCCGGGTAAAGACGGGCCGGCGGGTCGTCGTGTGCGGCGGCGGAATGAGCGGCCTCGAATGCGCGCTCGGGCTTGCGATGGACGAGGGCAGGGACGTGACCGTCGTGGATATCCTTGAAACAAAGGATTTTGCGAGCGAGATATTCGCGGCCACGCGCAACATGCTGTTCATGCTTTTGAAGAAGCACAATGTCAGGCTGATCGGCGGGCATAAGGCGGAGCGCATCCTGCCTGACGGCGTTGTGATCATGGACCGCAGCTGGAAGCGCACGACGCTCCCCTGCGACACGGTCGTGACCGCTTTCGGCATGGTATCGAACCGGGACGGCTTCGACGAACTCCTGTGGATCGTGCCCGAAACCTACGCGATCGGCGACTGCGGCGACGGCAGGAAGAGCATAGGCAACGCGAACTACACGGCCTTTCACAATACGGTGATTGTCTGAGGCTGTTTGCGGCGGCGCCTTTTTGCCTGTGGCGGTCCGCGGCGTCGTCGCGCCGGCAAGCCGCCTCGCGATGTTTCCCGCAGGGCGATCGCGCAAGGCAAAGCTCGCCAAAACGGTCGGATCGCCGCCGACTCGCGAGTCGGCGGATTGATGCCATGGGTTAAGACGAGTCGTCGGAACAATAACAATTTCAATGGGGGCCGGCAATTATGAATATTTCGCTGTTCAAATATTTCCTTGTCCTTGCCGATACGTTAAGCTATACAAAGGCTGCCAATCAATTGTTCAAATCGGAATCCGTGCTGAGCCGTCAAATTTCACAATTGGAAAACAATTTAGGGATCAAGCTGTTCGACAGAAATAAGAAAAGGGTTTCGCTTACGCCGGCCGGAAAGACCTTTGCCGACGGATTACGGCGTTTGAGCAAGAATTACGCCGCTTTGATCGAAGAGACCGAAGCCGTTCAATCGGGATATTCCGGGGTAATCAAACTCGCGGCGCTGTCGGGTGTAATACTGCATCATACCATGCTGGAACTCTTAAAGGGCTTCGAGCGGGATTATCCCGACATTCGCATCGATTTGCGCACATACAATCTCGGCGATTTTCGCAATTTGATTTTGGATTACCGGATAGATTTCATCTATGGCGCGATCGAGGACTTTTCCGACAATCCGGCATTTTCTTACCAAGTCGTGTGTTATGTCAAAAAGTACATTGTGGTTCCGAAGAACCATCCGATGGCAAACAAAAAAATCGAAGATTTATCCCCTGCCGATTTCAAAGAGGACACCTTTCTTTTCAGTACGCATCAGAGCCTCGCAATCAGAACATTTCTGAGTACGTGCCAAAATTTTGGATTTATACCAAAATATACTACAATCGCCGATGAGAGTATGCTCATACTTTGGGTGGAAATGGGAAGAGGGATAACCCTTTTGGACGAAACGCATATGTTCCGAGGCAACGAGGATATTGTGCTTCTGCCCTTGCCGCTGCTGGGACACACCCAACTCGGGATCATTCATGACACGGGCAATCGGAAAGCCTGCAATATGCTTTTTCTCAGTTATGTTCAAAACGCAAATGCGACAAAGCAATTGCTCCCTCGGCGATGTTGATTATATATTGCATGAACGATCGTATGCCGTATAGTTCGCGTGCATGATCCCTTTTGCCGCGTCGCAGTCGCCCACATAATACACAAACGGCGTCAGTTCAAAGAACGCATCTTTCGCCGGATTGGGAATCATACCGAGCGCGTTGACGATATAATCGGCCTCCAGGGTCTTGTATTTCCAATGCTTGGATTCGATTTTCACATGATCGTTTCCGATTTCACGAACGATATGGTCCCCGATTCGGGTGACATTGTGATCGTCCAGCAATTTCAGCAGCATGCCTCTGAGACAAACATTGGCCTCAAGGCCGAAGTCCTTTTCGGGAATCATGTCTACAACCGTAACTTCACAACCCTCCATGCCGAGTGTCAGAGCGGATTCCAGCCCGCTCAAACCGGCGCCGCAAACAACGACCTTGCCGGAAACTTTCTTCCGCCCGGAGTCCACGTCGAGAACGCTGTATACCTTGTCCCCGTTCAAGCCGGGTATCGGCGGATTTGCCGGCACGGAACCTACGGCGACAATGATCGCGTCGGGCTTTTCCGCCAAAACCGTTTCGGGCGTTGCTTCTGTATTGAAACGTATATCCGCTCCGCATTCCATCGTTGCACGGACAAGCCAGTCGGTATATCTGCGCAGATCATCTTTGAACGGCAATTTGTCGATATCATGCAACAATCCGCCGAGTCTGTCGGATTTTTCAAAGAGTACGACGCTGTGGCCCTTTTCCGTCAACGTGCGTGCGGCCTGTGTTCCCGCAATCCCTCCGCCGACAACGACGACCTTTTTTGTATGCAAAGCGGGCCAAGGTCTTACATAACGATCGTTGCGGCACAATCTCGGATTGACGGCGCAGTGGAGATGGGTGCCCACGCCGCCGTTACAGTTCCAACATCTGAGACAGGGCGTCGCCTTTTCCGGTTCGCCGCGGTAGGATTTATTTAACATATCGGGATCGCTGAGAAGCGCTCTGGCTATGGCAACCATGTCCGCGCTGCCCTCATCGATGATTTTATCCGCTTGTTCGGCCGTCACAATACCGCCGACGACACTGACCGGAATATGGATGTCCGGGTCCTGTTTTACCCGCCTTGCGAGGGGTACATTCGCTCCTTTCGGATGATAATAAGGAGGCATACAATAGAAACTCTTTTTTATGTCAACGATCAGCCCGCAGGAAACAGTAACGAGATCAATATACCGCTGTGCCGTTTTCAGAAATTCGATAACGTCTTCGATCTGCATACCGCCCTCGATCTTTTCATCGCCGCTGATCCGCAGTTCTACGACGAAGTCCGGACCCACGGCTTCCCGAACGGCTTTCAAGACCATCAGCGGAAATCGGCAACGGTTCTCGAAATTGCCGCCGTACATATCCGTGCGGTGATTGCTGTACGGGGACAAAAACTGTGCCAGCAGATTGCCGTGGGCGCCGTGGATCAAAACGCCGTCGAAACCGCAACGCTTCAGGCGCACGGCGCAATCCGTGAAACACTCGATCGTGTGTTCGATATCGTGTTGATCCATTTCTTTTATATATCGGCCGCGTCCGGGCAACGTGAAATTGCTCGGCGCAAGCACGGTTTTTTCCGTACAGGCCGCCGGGTCCGCACCGCGTCCCGCGTGAACAAGTTCGACGGAGAGTTTTGCACCGTGGCGGTGCGCGGCCTCGGTCATCCTGACCAGACCTCCGATCTTACTCTCGTCCGTCACA
>JAITKU010000219.1 GCA_031278255.1 Eubacteriales Family XIII. Incertae Sedis bacterium
TATGCCATATTATCGAAATACGCATTACCGAATTCTTTCATCAGCCACGTTTTGCCGACCTGTCTTGCGCCTCTGATGATAAGCGGCTTCCGCTTTTTCGAGTTCTTCCAATGTGTCAGCCTTTCAATCGCGTATCGTTTCATTTGAATCACCTCGTCCCTCATTATACACGATCAGAACAAAATAACCAAGGACTTTTTGGGCTGAACATCAAAAACAACACCGACTTTTTGCGACACCGCGGAAATGAATTCCAATCGGAAAGAGTGTATATTTCATGAACGCCGCCCCTCCGCGCCCGGGGAATCGCCGAATCGAGGGCGGAGAAGGAGCAGCTTTTCCCCGCCGCCCCCAATCCCATCGGTTTTGTCAAATTTTCTTTTCCGGAATTGCTACAAAGTTCTTGCCATATCACTTCATTTAGTATATTATGATTCAGAGGAACACTATATGAAGATGCTCAAGCGGGCAATCGTCGCCGTGTTTGTGTTGTCGGTCGTTGCTTTGTATATTGCGATTTTTGCCATTCCGAATCTGAAAGGCGCCCTGCGCAAAACCGCGGTGCTGGAATACGGCAACCTTGCGATTTCCGACGAGGTGACGGCCTATGTCGTTCGCGACGAAACGGTTTATATGGCCGCGCGCACGGGGGAGATTCGCTATTACGTGGGCGAGGGCGTCAAGGTGCGCAAGGATATGAAGTTGCTGGATATCCTCGACGGACCCGCGCGCATCGCGCGCGAAGCCGAAGCCGAAGAGGCCGCGGAAGCGGGCGAGTCCGAAATGGCCGCGCTGCAGGCCCGCATAGGCGCAAACGGCGTCGTTCTCGATCAGAACACGGCCCCGGAAACGGGCGTGATCAGCTACTATATAGACGGCTGCGAATCGATGTTCTCCTTTGAAAACATCGCGTCCCTCACGAGCAAGATCGCCGACGGCGTTTCGGCGCCCATCGTGAACGTCACGCGGCACGACGGCCTTGTCGCGCGGGGCGAACCGATCTATAAGCTGCTGGACAATACAAAGTGGCATATGGTGTTCTGGTTTGACAAGGATTCGGGCGCCATCGTGAATTACAAAAGCGGCGGAACCGTGACGGCGCGCATACAGGACAGCGATGTCAGCGGCCGGATAGAGCGTGTCTCGGATCTCGGCGACGCGTGGATGGTCGTTCTCGTCTTTGACAGGTATCATGCGGATTTGGCGCGCTTGCGGCGCGTGGACGCGACGATCGTCGTTGCCGATTACCGCGGCTTGCTCATAGACAACGAGAGCATTGCGTCCCGGGGGGAGGCGGTCGGCGTATACGCAAAGCAGAGGAGCGGCGATTTTGAATTTGTGCCCGTAAACGTCCTGCACAGCGACGGCGTTCGATCGATCGTATCCATGTCCTCTTTCACCGATTCGGACGGCAAGCGGGTCGGGACCGTAAACATATACGAAGAGATTTTGCGCGATCCGGAACAGTTCGGACAATAATGGGGTCAAAGGCTCTATGAAGATTCAAGAAAATATCGCGGATATTCGCCGGCGTATCGACGAATACGCGCGCGCGGCCGGACGCGAGCCCGGCGATATCACGCTGATAGCGGTTTCAAAAACCAGAACGCCGCAGGAGATCAACGAGGCTGTAGCGGCCGGCGTGACGGATATAGGCGAGAACAGGGTGCAGGAGATTCTGGACAAGTACGAGGCCGTGCGCCCCGTCAACTGGCATATGATCGGGCATCTGCAACGCAACAAAGTAAAGTATATCATCGACAAGGTGAAGCTGATACATTCCGTCGATTCCTTTCGGCTGGCCGAGGAGATCGACGCCAGAGCCGCGCAGTGCGGTCTCACGGCGAATATCTTGGTGCAGATCAACGCCGCCGGCGAGGAAAGCAAGTTCGGCATCGCCGCGCACGAGGCGGACGCGCTGGTACACGCGATCCTGGACGGTTGCGGGCATGTGCGCGTATGCGGCTTCATGGGCATCGCCCCGATTGCGGACGAGCCGGAGGTTCGGGCCTGTTTCAGTCGGGTGAAAGCCGTCTTTGACGCGTTTGGGCGGCTTTCGCACGAAAGGCTTTGTGTTCGGTATCTGTCCATGGGGATGTCGCAGGATTTCGGCGCGGCCATCCTCGAGGGCGCGAATATGGTGCGCGTGGGTACGGCCGTGTTCGGCGCCGGAAACTAGAATGGTGTTCCATTCCAAATAGATTTAATTTCCCCAAAATGTGTACAGGAGGCGTATATGGCAAGTATTTGGGCCAAATTCAAGGAACTTGCGGGAATCGAGGAGCTTGAGACCGATTCGGAACCGGAAGAGGAAAGGAATCCCTATGTCGAGAGGCGATCGGTCGATATGCGGCCGCCTTACCATTCGGATCGAACGATAAAGCCGGAGTTTAAGGATGTTGACCCAAAGGATAAGGTGATCTCGATGAACAAGACCTTGAACGCGATTACGAGCAGATTCGATCTGGTCGTAACGGAGCCGAGCTGTTTTGACGAATGCCCGAAACTGGTGGACAGCCTGAAAGCGCGCAAGCCCATCATCATCAATCTGGAAAAGGTCGAAACGGATGTGGCGCGCAAGATCTTCGACTTCCTGAGCGGCGCCACCTACGCGCTGAACGGCAACATGCAGAAGATTGCGAACAATATATTTGTATTCGTTCCGGAGAATGTGAACGTATCCGCGCCGCCCGAGCATTCCGGGATAGATTTCAGTTCCGCCGGGACAAAAGGCCCGTGGAGGTAACGGTCGCATGGGTGTGTTGGTGGAGGCCGTCGTTCTTTTTTGCAATGTTTTGAGTTTGCTGCTCCTTGCGCGCGCCGTATTGAGTTGGTTCGTCAATCCTTATCGCTATACGCCCAACGATTTCCTGCGGCAGATCAACGCGTTTTTGATGCGCGTCACGGAACCCATCGTCGCGCCCTGCCGCCGTCTGTTGCGCAATTTCAACACGGGTATGTTTGATTTTTCAATCGTTGTCGCGATGTTGGCGATCCAGTTGATCCGCAACATGATCGTCAGGATTTTTTGAGGAGGCGCAGCGGGATGATTACGCCGCTCGATATACAGAACAAGGAATTTACGAAAGGTGTGCGGGGATACAAGGAAGAGGAAGTGGACAGCTTTCTCGACTTGATCACGCTGGACTTTGAGAAGCTGATGCAGGACAACAGGCGGCTCAAGGAGAGCATAGCCGTCCTGACGGAGGAGGTCGAACGGTACAGAGGCTCCGAAAACGCGGTGCTGGAGACGCTGGAGGCCGCCAAAGCCCTGATGGGGGACATCTCCGCGAGCGCCGAAAAACGCGCGGAAATCCTGCTCAAAAACGCGGAGATGGACGCGGAGCGCATACAGCGCGAGGCGCGGGAATCCGTCGAGAGACTTACGGAGGAATCCGTGAAGCTGCGGAACAGGTTGAACATGTTCAAGAGCCGTTTCAGGAATCTGCTGGAGGTGGAACTGGAACGCTTCAATACGCTGAGCGCGGAACTGTTTCCGGATGCCGGGAACGAGCCGTCGCTCGCAAAGGTGGTGGCGGCCGCGACAAACGCCTCGTTCCCGGAAATGCCGGCGGTCGCGACAAGCGGCGCGGACACAAAGACCCTCACGAATCTCAGGATAGGAGACGGCGCTTGATTTACTATCCGGTCATGCTCTGCGTCGTTCTGGCGGATCAGCTTGTGAAACGGGCGGTCGGCATATACCTGCGGGACGCGCGCAAAGCGGCCTTGCGCTTCATCCCCGGACTCTTTCAAATCGTCTACGTCGAAAATACGGGCGCCGCGTTCAGCATATTGCAGAACAAACGCGCGTTTTTGATCCTGTTCACGGCGCTGATGGTCGCGGCGCTGATCGTCTGTATCTTTCTGAAGCGGAAATCCTCGCCCGTGTTGCTCACGGGACTCGCTCTGGTCGCGGGCGGCGGCCTCGGCAACCTCATCGATCGCGTCCGCCTCGGATACGTGGTGGATTATCTCGCGTTTCAGCCCGTCCCTTTCCCGGTGTTCAACCTCGCGGATATCTCCGTCTGTACGGGTTGCGGTCTGCTCCTGCTGCATTTTGTGATCGAGGAACTTCGCGCGCGCAAAGGAAAAACGTTCGATGAATCCGCAAAATGACGCGGCCCTCGATCGGGCGGCGGCCCGGGCGGTGTTCGTCGCGGAGGCGGCCGACGCGGGAATGCGCCTTGACAATTTCATCGCCGCCCGTATGCCGGACTTGTCGCGCAGCTATGTGCAGCGCCTGATCGCGCAGGGCGCGGTCCGTGTGAACGGAAACGCGGGCGAATCCAAGCACTACATCCTAAAGGCGGGGGACAGCGTTGCGCCGTTCATACCCGCGCGGGAGGCCCTGCGCGTCGTCGCGGAGGATATCCCCCTGCGGATCGTCCATGAGGACGAGGATCTTCTCGTCGTGGACAAGCCGAGGGGCATGGTGGTGCATCCCGCGCCCGGCAACGAGTCCGGCACGCTGGTAAACGCCGTTCTGTTCCACTGCGGCGACAGCCTTTCCTCCATAAACGGCGTGATCCGGCCCGGTATCGTACACAGGATCGACAAGGACACGAGCGGCCTGCTGGTCGTCGCGAAGAACGACAGGGCGCACCGCGCCCTGTCGGAGGCGCTGGCGCGCCATGAGGTGACGCGCGAGTATGAGGCCGTGGTCTACAATAATTTTGCGGAGGACTTGGGCAAGGTGGACCTGCCCATAGGCCGAGACCCCGCAAACCGGCTGCGCCGGGCGGTGACGGCGGACGGCCGCGCCGCGGTCACGCACTACAGGGTACTCGAACGCTTCGGGAGCTTCACGCGGCTTGCGCTCAGGCTGGAAACGGGCAGGACGCACCAGATACGGGTGCATATGGCGCACATCAAACACCCGCTGCTCGGCGATCCGCTCTACGGCCCGAAAAAAAAGGCCCTCGGCGTGGAAACGCAGATGTTGCACGCGGGGCTGCTCGGTTTTCGACATCCGCGAACGGGCGCGTATACGGAGTTTTCCTGTCCGCCGCCGGCGGCCTACGAGCGGATATTGGAGCGGTTGCGGGCCGCGGGCGAAGCTGCGGCGTCGTTCAAGGAACTTTCGGTGGGCGATTAGAGGCGCGTTTTGCGCGGGCGGGATCGGAGAAGATGCGGAGAAGATGCGGGACAGACGGACCGGTTTTCGTCTGTCCCGCCACACGGCCGGCAGAATTTTATGTGAGGACAAGCTTTCCACTGCCATGCGTCACAGCCAACGAAACAATTGTGCGGAACCCGTTTGCGTTATGCGATCGTTCTCGCATACTCGATACAGCTCTTGCAGACTGCGTGGCCTTTGAATCGGATGGCGCCGATTCTGTTGCCGCACAGGATGCAATGCGTCGTTCCCGTACAGGAATGTACGGGCATTGTCCGCAGATGCAGGGCGGATTTCATGCCTTTCCTCCTTTCTTTTTTATGGAACGATCGTTCGGTTTGCAGCGTTGGCGCGCCTGTGGGTGAGGCCATTCTATATTGCGTCCGCGCGCTTTGCAATGAAAAAGTGCTTTTGGTGCAAAGAAAAGGGCAATAAATGTAATGCTTCGGTTTTGCGGGAAACGCGAAAGGAAAGGGGTGCGGCATGTTTGAATCGTTCCGGTTGGAATCGTGCGGAAAGGGGCTTTTGGGCTACCGATGGGAGGCCGCGAATCCGGCGGCGGTCGTGTGCCTGTTGCACGGGATAGGCGAGTACGGGGGCCTCTTCGACGGCTTTGCGGAGGGCCTTAAATCACATGGAATTTCAACGTTTTCTTTTGATCTGCGCGGGCACGGCGGCAGCGCCGGGCGGCGCGGGCACACGGGACCCAGGCGAACGGTATTGCGGGATGCGGACAGTCTGCTCACATACGCGCACAGGGCGCACGCGGGGCTTCCGATCGTACTCTACGGGCACAGTCTCGGCGGGAACATCGCGCTGCATTACCGCTTGCGCGGCCGGCTGTCGGCGCTCCCCGCCGCTTATATCGCCGCCTCGCCTTGGCTCGCGCTTTGTCAACCCATACCGAAATGGCTGTATTATCTCGTGAAAGCCGCCGCGCGCTGCAAGCCCGATTTCACGATCGGCGCCGGCATAGGCGCCGATTTGGTGGGAAACGCGCAGATTCTTGAGGCCATGCGCGGCGACAGGCTCATTCATGACAGGATCTCCGTGCTGACCGCGCTGGAAAGCTTTGAAAGGGCGGACGATCTGATGCGCGGGCGGATAGCCGATCGCTGCGGCGGCGGAGAGAAGCCCTTGTTCCTGATGCACGGAACGGCGGACACCATCTGTTCGATCGAGGCCACGCGCGCGTTCGCCGCGGCGGCGGGGGAGCGCTGTACGCTGATCGAATGGGAGGGCTGTGTGCATGAACTGCACATGGGAGAGCAGGGGAAAGCCGTTATGGAACGGACAGCGGAGTTGGTTTTGCGCTTTCGGAATCCGCGGGGGGCAGGCCCGGCTTGACGTAGAGCGTTCGGTTGTGCGTGAAGATCACCATGCCGGGCCGCGCGCCCGCGGGCTTTTTCACATGCTTGGCGAGGGCGTAGTCCACGGGGACGTTTTCCGAGGCCCTGCCCTTGCTGTGCCAAGCCGCTATCGCGGCCGCCTCGAACACGGCCGGCGCCGGCGCCTCCCGGCCCTCCGTGAACAGGATGACGTGGGCGCCCGGTATATCTTTCGTATGCAGCCACAGGTCGCCTCCGGCGGCCTTTTTGAATGTGAGCAGGTCGTTTTCGCGGTTGTTGCGCCCGACCTCGACGCGAAAACCGCCGTGTACGGTGTAGGACAGGGGGGCGGGACGCGGCTGTTTTTTTGCCGCGCCCTGCTTGCCGCGGCGCCGCAGACAGCCCGCTTCGATCAGTTCGAGCCGCAACGCGTCCGTCTCCTCCGGTGTCGCGGCGTTTTCTATGAAGCTCAACACGGATTCGAGGTAGGCGATCTCCTTGTCCGTTTCCGCGAGCCTGCGGGTTTTTTCCACGACGGCGGTTTTGGCCTTGCCGTACAGCTTGTAGTAGCGCTGCGCGTTCTGCGAGGGGCTTATGCGCGGGTCGAGCGGGATTTCGACGGTGCCGCCGTCGTAGTAATTCGTGAGGATCGCGGTCCTTTGGCCGGTTTGCAGGGTATGCAGGTTGGCGGTCAAAAGCTCGCCGAAAAGCCTGTCTTTGTCCGCGTTTTCCGCCTGCGTCAGGTCCTCGAGCAGACGCTGTTTCTTCAAAAGCTGTTTGTCGAGGCTGTTTTGGGCCGCGCGCAGCAGATCCGCCGATTTTTGGCGAACGCGGTTTGAGGCGATGCGGTTTTCGTAATAATAGCCGACGGCCGCGTTGATATCGTCGAAGCGCATCGCCTCGCAGGCGCTTTCGAGCGCGGCGAGGGGAAAGGCGTGAAAGTCGAGGGGCTTGCCGTCCCGGTCCAGGTATACGACCGGCGCGAAGCGCCCCGCGCGGCTTTGGTCCGCGAGCCGTTTGAGCGCGCGCAGGATCGCGTCCGCGAGCGTTTTTTCGGAGAGGTTTTCGCGCCGCGCGCGCATGTCGGCAAAGGCTTCGGCGGCGAGTTCGTCGGCGGCGCGGGGTCCGATACCCTGCGCGAGGGACAGGATCGCTTTCGCCGCGCGTTCGACGCCCGATCCGTCCTCCGCCGCGCGCTTAAGGCCGCCGCCGTCCGCAAGGGCCGCCGCGATGTGCGCGCGTTCGACAGCATACCAGGGCAGCTTGCCGTGCGAGGGCGGTTCTATGTAGGGGCAGCCCGGCAGGGTTTGGCGATAGCGGTTCACCTCCGGCGACAGGCGTTTGATACTGTCGATGATATGCCCGGACTGCTCGTCAAGCAGCAGGATGTTGCTGTGCTTCCCCATGATTTCAACCGTGAGCCGCTTGTTTTTGGAAAAACCGAGTTCGTTGACCGTGTACACCGTGCATTCGAGGATGCGCTCCGTGCCTTTCTGCGCAATACACGCGATGCGACCGCCCTGTATATGCTTGCGCAGCAGCATACAGAACGCGGGGGGATTCTGCGGATAGGGTCCGTAGTCGCGGACGAGGCAAACGCGCGGATTCGCGCTGTTTGAGGACAGAAACAGCCTGTGTTTTTCCCGGCCGCGCGCGATGTGCAGCAGCAGTTCGTCCGCTTCCGGCTGATAGATTTTATCGATTCGCCCGTCGGTCAAAAGCGCCGACAAGCGCGACGCGACAGCCGACAGGACAATACCGTCGAATGGCATGGTATATCTCCTCAATTATAGGAATATTTTCTTGGCAAATTTTGAACAGAGCCCAGTTTGAATTTGCGCGCGAAGTGTGGTAATATGGTATAACTCATCATACAGGATTGCGCGGCATTATGCAAACAAAAAAAGCGCTTGCGCGCTTACCGCAGAGAGGTGGAAGATGATCAAAAGCATGACCGGCTTCGGCCGGGGCGAACATTCCGACGGAAAACGGATCGTGACGGCGGAGATCAAATCCGTGAACCACAGGTATTGTGAAATTTTTATCAAACTCCCGCGCCGATACGGCTTCGCGGAGGAACGCATGAAAGCCGTCGTTAAGGAAAGCTTGCGCCGCGGCAAGGCGGAGCTTTCGTTTCTGGTCGAGAACATCACGGAGGACGACGCGCGCGTACAGCTGAACATGGCGGCCGCCGAGCAGTATTTTTCAAACCTGCGCGCGTTGCAAAAGCATTTTGACATCAGCGGCGATATCGATTTGGGCCTATTGGCCGGTATGCCCGATGTCATGCGGCAGCTGCCCGATATCGAGGATGAAGAGGAAATCCGCGCGAGCTTTGAAGCCGCCTTGCGGCAGGCTTTGCTGCGTTTCGACGCAATGCGCGCGGCCGAGGGCGACAAGCTGGCCGAGGATATACGCGCGCGCGGCCGGCTGATCGCGGGCTGTGCCGACGAGATCGCGGACCTCGTGCCCGAGATCACGCGCGCCTATTCCGAAAAGCTGCGGGAGCGCATTCGGGAGTTGATCGGCGGCGAGATCGAGATTCCCGGGGAGCGCATCGCCTGCGAATCCGCGATTTTCGCGGACAAGGCCGATATCACGGAGGAGATCGTTCGCCTGCGCAGCCACCTGCTCCGGCTGGAGAGCATATTGGCGGAGGAGGGGGAGGCCAACGGCAAGAAGCTGGATTTTCTCGCGCAGGAGTTCAACCGCGAGGTGAACACCATGGGCGCCAAGGCCGGCGATCTTCGCATAACGAACCGCGTACTCGAGATGAAGAGCGAAATAGAAAAAATTCGGGAGCAGATACAAAATATCGAATAATACATTGAAATCCCCGGGGAATTGGAGTATCCTATAGTGTACGGGAGGGATTTTGCGAATACAATGAAGAAAGGTCTGCTGTTTGTTGTATCCGGACCCTCGGGCGCCGGAAAGGGTACTGTCTGCGGCGCGTTCGTCAAACGGGCCGGGATATCCCTGTCGATCTCCATGACCACGAGAAAGCCCCGCCCCGGCGAAACCGACGGGGAGGATTATTATTTTGTAAGCGAGGAGCGCTTTTTGAAAACCGTATCGGACGGCGGCTTTCTCGAATACGCAAAGGTGTACGATCATTACTACGGCACGCCCAAGGCCCCTGTGACGACGCGGCTCGCGTCCGGTATCGACGTGTTGCTCGAAATCGACACGCAGGGCGCCTTGAAAGTGAAGAGTGAATGGCCGGACGGGATTTTCGTCTACATCCTGCCCCCCTCGATACGCGAATTGCGCAGACGCATTACGGATCGCGGCGCGGAGACGCAGGCGGAGATCGCGTTGCGGATCGGGGAATCGCTCAAGGAGATGGAGTGTATCGACCAATACAATTACTGTGTGGTCAATGAACGCTTCGAGGCGGCGGCGAACGTCCTGACGGCGATCCTCACGGCGGAACACGCGCGAATCGGGCGCGATATTCACGAAACGATACGGATGTACAAGGAGGAAACGCGATGTTATACCCATCCATCAATCTGATCAGGGAAAAGGCGGACAGCCGCTATACCCTTGTCATACTCGCGGCGAAGCGCGCGCGGGATTTGATCGACGGCAAGGCGATTTTGACCGAGGCGGACACGGACAGACCCGTTTCGATCGCCGCAAACGAGATCGCGGAGGATCTGATCACTTACAAAAGAGACGCGTAGGGGAACTTCAATTTTGGCTCCGTCCAAAATTGAAGCGCCAAAGGCGCACTTCAATTGTTTTTCGATTTCCGAGCGCATAGTTTTCAAAGCGCGAAAGCGGGCTTTGCTTTCGTGGGGTATGGGGTGTTCGGCACGGCAAGGGGGAGGATTTCCTGTGAATACCAAGAGGATTCCTATTTTGACGCGCTCCGAAACCGCCTCTGTACATCCCGCGGATATTCTCTACGCGGAAAGCCGACTCAGGCTGATTCTGCTCTGTACGAGACAGCGGCAATACCGATATTACGGCAAGCTGGATGATCTCATGCGTTTTTTGAGCGAGGCTTTTTATCGCTGCCATATCAGTTGGATCATCAATCTCAACGAGGTTGACAGTCTCAGAAACAATGCGATCCACATGTCGGACGGCAAGGTGATTCTGCTCGGGCGGAACAAGTTCCAAGCCGCGCGCAGGGTCTATATCCGGTATCTGCTCAGCAATTTCAACGAACACAATCTGTCCTGAGATCTCGGCGCCGGCGCCGGCGGAGGATCGCGTCCGCCGCCGACGGTTTGCCGCGCTTTGCGCGGCGGCCCCAAAAAGCGGGCGCGGGAACGGGCACGGAAAGGGACACGGGCGCATGGGACGCATAGACTTGCATCTGCATACAAATCAATCCGACGGGCAGTATGCGCCGCGCGCGCTTGTGGCGCTGGCCGCGGATTGCGGCATCACCCTGATGTCGATCACCGATCACGATACGATCGACGGCATCGCCGAGGGCGCCGAGGCCGCCCGCGAGGCCGGGATGGATTTCATTCCGGGCATTGAAATCAGCGTGAAAGGGGACAGGGAACTGCATATTCTCGGCTACTGCATCGATTGCGAGGATCGGGAATTGTTGCGCATGAACGCGGAGTTCGTGCGGCTTAGGGGGCTTAGGGAGGAACGCATTTACGCGTATCTGGAGGAAAAGGGCGTTTCGGTGTCGCGGGCCTGCGTGCGCGCGTACGCCGCGGGCGGCATGGTGGGGCGGCCGCATTTCGCGCGCGCCTTGGTGGAGGCCGGCTACGCCGCGGACCTTAAGGACGCGTTTATAAAATATCTCTCCACCCCCGATTTTTACGCGATCGAGAGGCCCAAGCCCACGCCGCGGGTCGGCATCGACGTGATCCGCGCGGCCGGCGGGATCGCCGTTTTGGCCCATCCCGTGGTCCTGCGGCTGTCCGCGCCCGCGCTGGACGCCCTTTTGACCGATCTTGTGAAAGAGGGACTGGGGGGACTGGAGTGCTATTACAGTTCGCACAACCCCAATCAGACCGCGCTGTACCTCTCGCTCGCCCGCAAACACGGACTCGTCGTTACGGGCGGTTCGGACTTCCACGGGGAACTTGTCAAACGGGATGTCAAGATCGGCATGGGCGTGAACGGGCCTCTGGAATTTGATGATTTTGACATAAAAAGAAAATTATACGCGATGCGATGGAAATAAGATCACGGGACGAAAAGGAGAGGGCTTTCATGGAATATCCCGACGGCGGGTTCTCGCTCGCCGAAGCGGAGCTTGCCGTACGGCCCTATATCGGCAAGGATGTCGTGGTGAAGTACGGCGGCGCCGCCATGACGGACGGGGCGCGCAAGGACGCGGTTATGCGCGAGGTCGCGCTGCTTTCGCGGCTCGGCGTTCGGATCACGCTCGTACACGGCGGCGGACCTGAAATCGACGCCATGTTGCGGCGGGTCGGCAAGGCGCCCGCGTTTATCGACGGACTCCGTTACACGGACGCCGAAACGATGGAACTCGTCTGCATGGTGCTGGCCGGCAAGGTCAACAAGGGGCTTGTGGGTCTGCTCTGCGCGGCCGGCGGCAAGGCTGTCGGGCTGTGCGGCGCCGACGGCGCCATGTTGCGCGTCCGCAAGCGGCGCGGCGAGCCGGAACTCGGCTTCGTCGGCGAAATCGAGCGGACGGACGCGAGCCTGCTCGAAATGCTCCTGTCGCGGGGCTTCGTGCCCGTGGTCGCCACGATCGGCGCGGATGCCCGGGGCCGACTCTTCAACATCAACGCCGATACCGCCGCCGCCGCGCTCGCGGGCGCGCTGCGAGCGGAGAAGCTGATTTTAATGACCGATGTGCGGGGCGTGCTGGCGGATCCGGATGACGCGGATTCCCTGCTGGAAACCCTGCACGCCGGCGAGGCGCAAAAGCTCATCGCGCGCGGCGTCGTTCGCGGCGGCATGATACCCAAGCTGCTGTGCTGCGCCGCCGCCGTCGAGGAAGGCGGCCTGAAAGAGGCGGCCGTAATCGACGGGCGCGCTCCGCGCGCCCTGCTGCGTGCGCTGTCGTCCGACGGCGGCGGTACGCGCATCGTGCGCCGAAATATCGCGGCGGAATGAACGCGGACGGGGCGGCGCGATCCGCCGTTCGCATACCGGAATACGTCGCGCGTGCGGCGGTGAAAGGGAGGAAGAATGAAACACGAAGAATTGAAAAAACTGGATCAAGATACAATATTAGGAACATACGCGCGCAATGATGTCAGCCTCGTATGGGGGCGCGGCGCGGTTTGCCGCTCCGAGGACGGCAAGCGCTATATAGATTTCACGTCCGGAATCGGCGTAAACGCGCTCGGCTTCAGCGATCCGCAGTGGGCGGAGGCCGTCGGCCGGCAGGCCGCCGCGCTGCAGCACACGTCCAACCTCTACTATACCGAACCCTGCGCCCTGCTCGCGGAACGCCTGACGGCGCGGACGGGACTCAGCAAGGTATTCTTCTGCAACTCCGGCGCGGAAGCCAACGAGGGCGCGATCAAGGCCGCGCGCAAATACGGCTTCGAGAAGCGCGGTATCCTGCGCCCGGAGATCATCACCTTGGAGAATTCCTTTCACGGACGGACGATGGCGACGGTCTCGGCCACCGGGCAGAACGTCTTTCACAAGTTCTTCGCGCCCTTTCTCGAGGGCTTTGCCTACGTGCCCGCCGACGATACGGCGCGGCTGCGCGCGGCGGTCACGGCCGATACCTGTGCCGTTATCATTGAGACGGTGCAGGGCGAGGGCGGGGTCGTCGCGCTCGACGCGGCTTTCGTGCGGGATATCGCGGCGCTCTGCGCAAAGCGGGACCTCCTGTTCATCATAGACGAGGTGCAGACGGGCGTGGGCAGAACGGGCAAATTCTACGCGTATGAGCATTTCGGCGTGCGGCCCGATATCGTGACCACGGCCAAGGCGCTGGGCGGCGGGCTGCCGATCGGCGCCATCCTCTTCGGCGAAAAATGCGACGCCGTCCTCGGCCCGGGCGAACACGGCTCGACTTTCGGCGGCAATCCCGTCGCCTGCGCCGGCGGTCTGGTGATTCTGGACCGCATAGACGAGCCATTTTTGGAGGAGGTCCGCCGCAAGGCCGCCTACATCACGGAGGCGCTCGCGAAGCTGCCGTCCGTCCGCTCCGTCAGCGGACTCGGGCTTATGATAGGCGTCGAGCTTGCGGAAAAGAACGCGAAAGAGGTCGTGGCCGCGTGCGCGAAGCGGGGTCTTTTGATCCTGACGGCGAAAGAGAAGCTGCGCCTGCTTCCGCCGCTGAACATCGGCGCGGAGGAGACGGAAGAAGGGCTTTTTATCCTGCGCGAGGTCTTGGAGTCATAGGTTTGCACCGGTTGTCCGGAAAGGAGTTGAAGCATGTCAAATATCGTTTGGATCATCATCGCTTTTATCATCTACGCGGGGGTCATGATCGGCATAGGGGCCGCGTTTTTTCGGAAATCCGAAAACCTCACGGACTATTTCCTCGGCGGCCGGAAGCTGAACGCTTGGGTCGCCGCCATGTCCGCGCAGGCTTCGGATATGTCGGGCTGGCTGCTCATGGGACTGCCGGGCGCCGTGTATGCCCTCGGCACGGGGCAGATGTGGATCGCGGTCGGGCTGGCGGTCGGCACCGCGCTGAACTGGATATTCGTCGCGAGGCGTCTGCGCCGCCACACCATTGCCGCGAACAACGCCATCACTCTGCCCGAATTCTTTGAGAACCGCTTCCGGGACGATACAAAACTGCTCCGCTTTGCCTCCGCCGCATTCATCATCATCTTTTTCGCGGTCTATACCGCCTCCGCTTTCGTCGCGGGCGGCACCTTGTTTTCCCGGGTGTTCGGCATAAGCTATCAGACGGCCCTGCTCATCGGCGTGCTGGTGATCCTGATCTACACCTTCCTCGGCGGCTTTGCCGCGGTCTGCTGGACGGACTTGATACAGGGTTCTCTGATGTTGATTGCGATTCTGGCCGTTCCCATACTCGCGCTCGCGGATATCGGCGGCGCGGACGCGGTACGCGCGGCGCTGCCGCCCGAATTCCTCGACGCCGCGGGGGACGGCGCGGGCCGAACGCAGTCTTTCGTTTCCGTTATATCGCAATTGGCCTGGGGCCTCGGCTACTTCGGAATGCCCCACATTTTGGTGCGCTTCATGGCCGTCAAGTCGGACGCGACGGTGAAGCGTTCGGCGGCCATCGCCATCGTCTGGGTATTCTTGACGCTCGGTTTCGCGATCGTCGTCGGGATCGTGGGCGCGGCCTACGAACCGGGCCTCGCAAACCCCGAGACGGTGTTTATCGAGATGATCCAAAGGACCTTTATGGCAGAGGGCGCCATCGTTCCGGTTCCCCTGATCGGCGCGATCTTCCTGTGCGCCATCCTCGCGGCCATCATGTCCACGGCGGATTCGCAGTTGCTTGTGACCGCCTCCTCCATCACGGGCGATATCTACAGGGCTTCCGTCAATTCCGGGGCCTCGGACCGGAATTTGGTGTGGCTCAGCCGCGCCGCCGTCGTCGCGGTTTCCGCCGTGGCCTACTGCATTGCGCGCAATCCCGACAACAGCATCATGGGACTCGTGTCCAACGCCTGGTCGGGCTTCGGCTCGGCTTTCGGCTCGCTCGTGCTTTTGTCCCTGTATTGGCGGCACGTTACGCGCGGCGGCGCGGCGGCCGGCATTATCGCGGGCGGCCTGACCGTTATCCTCTGGGACTACATCCCGTTCGGCGCGGCCGGAACCCTTGCCGGGCAGACGGGGCTGTACTCGCTCGTGCCGGGCTTCGCGCTGTCCTTTGTCTGCATTCTGCTGTTCAGCAAGCTGTCGAAGCTGCCGCCCGAATCCGCGCTGCGCGCTTTCGACGAGGCAAACGGCTGATCCGCGCGTCCCGCCGCCGTAATGTTTTGACACATATTCGACGCATATGAAAGGAATTCCGAAAAACAATACCGAGAAAAAACAAAAAACACACCGAAATGTGACTTTTCAGGCATACAATGGCCGTACAAGCCCAAAAGCCCAAGAGCGTCCCGGAAAAAACCTTTA
>JAITKU010000262.1 GCA_031278255.1 Eubacteriales Family XIII. Incertae Sedis bacterium
GGATAGAAGATGTAGAAAAAGTATTTGTTCCCCTTTCCGCGCGCGCCATTGTACAGGAGGATCGGTATCGCGGCAAAGATCATCATCCATTGCACGCCGCCGCCCGTAAGCGTCAAAAGCCCGATCGCGACGAGGGCCAAGACCTGCAACAGGCGTTTTTCCCTGCATATATAAAACAGCACGGCAAGAAGCACCAAGGCCCAGCCGCCCTCCGTCAGAAACACGTTCGGGATCATATTGATCAGCAAAAACAGCCGGCCGGCATAGGGACTCGCAAAAAACGCGGGCGCGGAGAGCAGCGCGAGGCCGCCGAAGCCGATGAGCAGGGAAAGCAACGTCAGGCCGACCGCAAGCGCAAGCTTGGCGGGCTTCTTTTCCCGAATCCCGGTCCGCAGCATATCGACCATCCACATGTAAAAGGCGCTGAGGAACATGGTGCCGAAGATGTTGTTGATCAGCATGACCTCCTCGTTCGGCAGCGCGGTGCGCAGCGCATGGGAAGCCAAATTCATAAACTCGAAGCCGGCGAACAGCAGCAGCATATACCGCTTCCTGCTGCGCGTGTAATGGAAACCCTCGGCGCACATAAAAAGGAACAGCGGCGCCACCAAGCGGCCGATCCAAGTAAACCAATCCGGGACGCCGAACATGAAAAACATCTGATGCAGATGGTCGAACACCATCAGGATCACACCCATGAACTTCAGGCCGCCGCCCGTAAGGCATTTTATATCCGCCGGCCCTGTCAATCCCGGCTTTTCCGCAGTAAACCCACTCATTCGCAAATCCCCCTTTGATAAGCGTTTTCCTTGTTCACGATGCGTTTGCTTCCGGCATAGGTGACAAGGAAATATCCGCAGTAAATCGCAACGATCACGAACGCGGCGATCAGGCTGCTTCCGAGAATATTCATATTGCCGAATACATTCACAAAACCGCTTGCGACCCGAATGCCGACCGCGGCGTGTACGAGCGCCGGCAGCGCGGGCGCGCCGAAGCAGATGAGTATCTGCATGAACAGCGCGGCGTTGATCATGCGATCCCCCGCGCCGATCCTGCGGAGCAGCCCGTAGCGCTCCGCGTTGTCGCCGGCCTCCGAAAGCCTGCCTATGGCCAGCACCGTCGCCGCCGTCAAAAGGGCCGTGATACCCAGATAGACCGCGAGGTAGGCAATCGTAACCGCGGCGGACCGGCTGTATTCCAGCACGCGGGCTTTCGTTTCGAGTCCGCTCTCAAGCCTAAGTCCCCCGGGACCCGCCGGCGAGAAGCCGCGCAGAGCCGAAACGCACCGTTTCTCATAGGTCTCGTCGCCCGGCGGATAAACGATGTGCAGAAGATCCCGTTTGACGGGCGCGTCCGAAAGCAACGCGTCCGGCACGACCGCGACGATCGTATAGTTTCTGTTCGGAGAGACCTCCAGGGCATGTGTGCAGACCTTTGGACCGCCCGATCGCAGACGCCGGCCCGCAAGCTCCAATGTCCCGCCGTCCGCGTAGTCCGAAAGCATCCCCTGCCACCGGTCGGAGAACATATTGGAATTAAAAACGTATTCGGCGGGACCGAGCGAAACGGGCGCGATACCCTGCAAGGCGAGGACCGCGTTGTAATCCGACAATTTCATGAGGTCCGGATAGAAAGCTTTCAGCTCGCCGTTCACGCGCAGCATGACGGGCGTGTCCGCGCCGTAAAGACGAACCGCCGCGTACTTTCCCTCGGCGGGATCGAAGCCCGCTTCCCGCGCGACGGCAACCGGATCGACGCCGGGATACGCGCCGGACTCCGCCTCCTCCGCGGCGCGCACGGAAAAGGTCGCGTCAAAGGGCGTGCCCCTGCGCAGCTCGACGGACAGCGCGTCCGCCAGACCCATGCCGGAGGACAGCGTGCAGATCGAAACGGAGAGCAGCAGACACACGAGTGTCATGCTCACATAGGTCGTGTTGATCTTGGCGGCGATCTGCCGCAGAACGAACATGTTCAAATTCCGCAGATAAAGCCCCCTGCTCCGCTGCACGAGCTTCAAGAAAAAGCCCGAGAGCGAGAAAAAGAAGAGGAAAGAGCCGGCTACGCCCAAGACGACGCAGGCGGGCAGCGTCCCCCGCGCCGCGATCAAGCCGTCGCTCGTGACCAGTTTATAGGACAGGCCCAGACAGCAGAGCGCCAAGATGAAGAGCAGCAAGGAGAGGACGGGCCGCGGCGCCCTGAAAGATTCGTTCCTCCGCGCCGCGCCGAGCAGATCGATGAGCTTCTGCCGCCGCAGGGTCCTCAGGTTGAGGAGCAGGGCCAAGGCGAACGCAAGCCCGAAATACCCCGCCGTCTTTACGAGCGCCGAAAGGGAAAATACAAAGCGAAAGGTTCCGATACCCGCGCCGAGGAGACGCGCCGTCACCACCGCCATGCCCTGCGACAAAAACACGCCGAGAAAAAGCCCCGCGAAGAGGGAGAACACGCCCACGAACAGGGTTTCAAACAGCAGGATGCGCGCGGTCATCCACCGTTCCATGCCGAGGATCATACAGAGGCCGAACTCCTTCTTGCGACGCTTGATCAGAAATCCGTTCGCGTACAGGATCAAAAAGGCCAAAATGACGGATACGAATACGGAAAACGTGTTCATAATCCGATCGAGCAGCCGCAGCGCCGCCATCTGACCGTTCGTCATTTCCATCACGGCCTGCTGGCTCTCGATGGAATTGAATGCGTAGAATATGCACACGCCGAGGCTCATGGTCAGAAAATAGATCAGATAATCGCGCAGGCTCTTTTTCACATTTCGGAATGCCAGCTTAAAAGCCATCATACGTCCTCCCCGCCCAAAAGACGCAGCACTTCCATGATCCTGTCAAAGAATTGCTTGCCCGTGTCCCCGCCGCGCGGCAATTGGTGAAACAGTCTGCCGTCGCGGATGAAGAGGATTCTGTCGCAATGGCCGGCGGCAAAGGCGTCGTGCGTCACCATGAGGATCGTGGCGTTTTTTTCGCGCACCAGGCGGCGGAGGCTCTCCAGAAGCGCCCGCGCGGACTTGGAATCCAGCGCGCCCGTCGGCTCGTCGGCCAGAATGAGCGCCGGATTCGTGATGAGCGCCCGCGCGCCCGCCACCCGCTGCTTCTGCCCGCCCGACATTTGGTACGGATAGCGCTGCAATACGTCGGTAATGCCGAGAAGCTCGGCCGCCTCCCGCACACGCGCGTCGATCTCCCGCGGGGGCCGCCTGCGTATGGTCAGGGCGAGCGCGATGTTCTCGTAAGCCGTCAGCGTGTCGAGCAGATTGAAATCCTGAAAGATGAAGCCCAGCTTTTCGCGCCTGAAGCCCGCGAGGGACCCGGGCCCCATCTCCGTGATATCCCTGCCGTCTATGAAGATACGACCGGAAGTCACCGTATCGATCGTGGCGATGCAGTTGAGCAGCGTGGTTTTTCCGCTGCCGGACGCGCCCATCACGCCCACGTACTCGCCTTTCTCGACCGAAAAGCTGAGGCCCGCCAGCGCGCGGGTCAGATTGCCCCTGTTTCCGTAATATTTTTCGATATTTTCCGCCTGTAAAATCGCCGCCATCCATCCGCCTCCGATCGTTGAAATGCACGCAAAGAACCCGCTCTCCGGTTGTTCGCTTCATTCTAACCCGACGCGGAGGGGTCCGCCATGGAATAAGCTTACGGCAGCATTACAATTTTGTAAGTTTGTTTGCCGGCGCGGCGATCAGAATCTGAAATAGATGAAAGGGTTGTAGGAACCGTCCACGAGAAAGGCCGTGGCGAGTGCCAGAATCAGGAGGACGCAGAGCGGTTCGAGCGCCGTCATGCGGCGCGCGCCGGACTCCCCCCGCGAAAGCGCCCGCGCGATCCGCGCGGGAAGCGGCGTGCAAAAGACGGAGGCGATCAACAGCGGCAGCGCGTAGCCGCGCAGGTAATACAGCGCTTTCGCGCCGGCGAAGCCGGTCGCGCCGAGGCCGAACAACGCCGCCGCCGTGCGCGCGGCGGCGCCCGGGTCCGGCGCGTCGAACAGCACCCAACCGAGGATCACGCAGAGCAGGAGATAGACATGGCCGAAAAAGGCGGGCAGACGATCGAGGAAGCCCGCGAGCGCGTACTTTTCGAGCAGCAGCAGCAAGCCGAAATAAAGCCCCCACAGGACAAAGGTCCACCCGGCGCCGTGCCAAAAGCCCGTGAGCAGCCAGACGAGCAATATATTCAAGACGCGCCTGCGTGTCGGCGCGCGGTTCCCGCCGAGCGGGATGTACACATAGTCGCGAAACCAGGCGGAGAGCGACATATGCCAGCGCCGCCAAAACTCCGTGACGCTGCGCGCGATATAGGGGTAGTTGAAATTCTCCGGAAATTTGAAGCCGAACATATGTCCAAGACCGATGGCCATATCGCTGTAGCCGGAAAAATCGAAATAGATATGCAAGCTGTACGCGAGCGCGTACAGCCACGCGAGCAGCACGCTTTGTTCGTCCGCGGCGCCGCAGGCCGCGGCGAGTTCGCCGAGCGTGTTTGCGAGCAGGACCTTCTTGGCCAACCCCGTCACGAAGCGCCGCACGCCCGCCGCAAAACGCTCGATCGAATGCGTGCGGCGCGCAAGCGTGTCCGCGAGGTCGGCATAGCGCACGATCGGTCCCGCGATCAACTGCGGAAAGAGCGTGACATAGGTCGAAAAGGTCAGCGGATTGCGCTGCACGCGGATTTTTCCGCGATACAGATCGATCGTATAGCTCAGAATCTGAAACGTGTAGAAGCTGATCCCGATGGGCAGCGCCAAGCCGAGGGAGGGCACGGAGGTCCGAAACAGCGCGCCGAGACTCTCCGAAAAGAAATCGGAATACTTGAACAGCGCAAGCCCGCCCACGCCGACCGTCACGGAGGCCGCCAAAGCGATCCGCCCGGCCGGACTCCCCCGGAAACCGTCGATCAACAGGCCGAAAAACCAGCCCGCAAGCGACTGAAACAACATCAAAAGCACGTACAGCGGTTCGCCCCACGCGTAGAAAAAAAGGCTGCACACGAGCAGCGCCGCGTTGCGAAACCGCGCCGAGCCGCCGGGCATGGGCGTCAGGAAGTAGCCGACCAGCACGATCGGCAAAAAATAATAGAGAAAGGTCACGCTTGAAAAAAGCATGGGTCCGCAGGTCCTCCGTTCCGGGA
>JAITKU010000007.1 GCA_031278255.1 Eubacteriales Family XIII. Incertae Sedis bacterium
CCCGGACCGCCGAACTCGACGTTTCGGTTCGTCGCTTCGCCGAACACGCCCGCGATGTAGAGGAACAGATCCTTCGCCGTGACCGGGTCCGGCAGCGCGCCGTACAGCTCGTATTTCACCGTGGGCGCGACCTGATACCAATTCCGGCCGATGCACAGGATGTAGATCATATCCGCGGGGCCGAAGCCCCTTGCCGCGCAGTTGAAGGCGCCCGCCGCGCAGGTATGGGAGTCCCCGCAGGCGATCAGCCTGCCCGGCGCCGCGAAACCCTCTTCCGCGAGCTTTTGATGGATCACGCCGTGATTGCCCACGTCGAAAAAGTTCTTGATGCCGTGCTTTTCCGCGAAGGCCCGCGCCCTGCACGCCCCCTCCGCGTCCGCCGGCGTCGGCGCGGGCACGCCGTGGTCGAGCAGCACAATCGTCTTGTCCGGGTCGTGCAGCTTCTTGATCTTGCCGAAATCCCCCTGCCCGCCGACCGTGAAGAACATATCGTGGATCCCGATCCAATCGATGTCGCAGGTCACGATGTCGCCCGGCTTCACCCGCTCCACGCCCGCGTGCGCGGCGACGATCTTTTCCGACATTGTCATGCCCATGCTTCCCGCTCTCAATCTCTGCCGCGCGCCACGGAGCGGCCGCCGTCCACCAGCAGGGTTTCCCCCGAGATCATGCCCGCCTCGTCGGAGGCGAGGAACACCGCCGCGTTCGCGACATCCAAGGGCTCCACGCAGCGGCCGAAGGCCATGGATTTCGCCACGATGTTCTTGATCTCCTCGTCCGACATGTTTTCGCGATCACCGCCCATGAATTGCTTCAGCATCGGGCTCGCCGTCGGGCCGGGCAAGATGACGTTCGCGCGGATATTGTCCTTTGCCAGCTCGCTCGCGAGCACCTTGTACAGGCATATGAGGCCGGCCTTGGACGGGGAATAGACGGCGCTCATCGCGCGCGGCATGATCGCGCCGAGCGAGGCCGTCGCGAGATAGACGCCGCCCCCGGCTTTCAGGAAGGCGGGATACGCGGCCTTGCACGCGAAAAAGGGCCCGCGCAGGTTGACGCCCATGATAAGGTCCCACTCCGCGTTGGAAACGTCCGTAAAGCTCTTCTCCTTCTGCGGCAGGGCCGCGTTGTTGTACAGCACGTTCAGCTTTCCGAAGGCTTCCACCGCCGCATCGACCATCCTTTGGCAGTCCTCCGGCTTCGATACATCCGTCTTGACAAAGACGGCCTCGCCGCCCGCCGCCTTGATCTCGGATGCGGTTTCGCCGCCCGCGTCCGTGATGTCGGCCACGACGACCTTCGCGCCCTCTTCGGCGAAGCGCTTCGCCGAGGCGCGTCCCATGCCGGAGCCCGCGCCGGTTATGATGGCGACTTTTCCTTGCAATCTCATATGTATTCTCCTTCCCGTTCTACAAACCGCCGCCCGGCGGCAGCACGCCGGGATCGTGTCCCGGCAGTATCCTGTCCGAAACGGCCTTCACCTTTTTCAAACTGTCCAGCATGGCCTCCCTGTCGATGCACAGGCCGTTCGGCATGGGCGGATTCATGCGATAGCTCTCCCGCAGCGTGATCAGATCGCCCGTCAACACCGTCTTGCCCTCCGCCGTATCCACGACGACGCACTGCCCGCCCTTCGTATGTCCCGGCGTCAGCAGCACGGAAACGGAGTCGAAGAGGCGGGCGTCGCCGTCCACAAGCTCGTAGCGCGTCTTGCGCACGCGCTCGAATTCGTAGCCCATGCTCGCCTCGGGCGTCGGGTTTTGGATGAACTCGTATTCCGCGCGCTGGCAGTAGAAGCGCGCGTTCGGCAACAGGTGATTGTTGGCGGCGTGATCCCAATGCAGGTGCGTCAGGATCACGATCTCGATGTCCTCCGGCGCGACGCCGGCGGCGCGCAGCGCGCGCGGCAGTTCCTGCTCCGGCGTGCGCGTGTAGGGCTGCGCCTTTTGGCCGTAAGGGTCCTCCGGCGGGTTGCCGCCCGTGTCCACGAGTATCCTGTGCGTCCCCTCCAGATAATACGCGAGGAGCGGGAAATCGCCCTGCGCGTCGCACGGCGGACTGTCGAGGATCATATTGGATTTGCGACGCCGTATCGTGCCCAAGTGCAAAGGGGTGATCTTGTAGAGAGTCATTTCGTTTACCTTTCGTCCTTACCGCGGCAGTTTGCCGATCCTTTCGAGCGCGTCCGCGACCTCGCCGAGGCCGCAACGCTCGTATGCGGCGCGCGTCGGCCAGCCGGTTTCCCGATCCCAGCCGCGGCCCGCGTAGTACAGATCCACCAGATCGTTGAAATCTTCGTAGGAAACCGTGATGCCCTCGCAGTCCGGGTACCGGAGCGGCGGGTACACCTCGTTGACCTCCATCTCGCGCGTCCGCCCGTGGTTGCGGATCAGGATCGCGCGGAACAGGTTCTTCGAGCGTTGGCAATACTGCCTGAGTTCCTCCTCCGTCATCCTTATGCCCGTCGCGGCATAGATCATCTCGCATTCCATATCCGTCCAAAAGATATTCGGACATTGCAGATCGCAGCTCGTGACGGACTCCTTCAATTCCGCCTTGTCCTCGTTCATGATCGCGCATTCGGCCACGCGCGGATTGTGGCAGGGGTCGTCATGCACGGCGTGCATATACTCCAGGGTTTCATGAATATGCGAATTGGTCTGCGCGTCCCGCGTGTTGGTCATCAGCAGCAGCGTGGCGGGCAGCCAAGCGGCGACGTCGTTGATGCCCTGATAGCCGCGGCCCTGCCAGTGGAAGCAATGTCCCCACGCGGATTCGAAGCTGATGGGAATGTCGAGCCGCATACCCGGAACGACGTTTGAGATCAGGCCCTTGTAGATCGTATCCCCGTACTTCTCCTTCCCAAGGCTGCGGATCGCCCGCGCCATGCCCTCTCCGAAGAGCTTGCCAAAGCGGCCCTCGCGATAGGTGATGATGCGCAGGAGATGTATCATGAAGTCCTCGGAGCCGGGATCGATCTCCATGCCGAGGTCCATATCGTCCAGCACGCCGGCGCGCTTGCCCATGATCAGCCAAGTCATCAGCCACACGATCACATCCCATTTGTCTATGCCGTACTGCGTGCACAGGTCGTTGATCACGTTGCCGCGGTCATAGTCGCCGTCCCAGAAATTCATCGTGTTCCCGATGCGGCGGAGATTCAGCTCGTCGAGGTGCGGATCGCTCGTATCCGGGGCGGGCGGCGTTCCGGCCATCCAAAGACAGGCGGGAACGTAGTTTTTTTCCGTGTGGAAGGTCATGCCGGGGTTCCATCCCGAGTCGTTCATCATCTTGAACGCGTATACGCCGATGCACTTGTGTACCTGATTCGTGCGCTTGCGCGGGAAAGCGGATTTCGTGTCCAGCACGAAGAGGTTGCAGCGCTGGTTGCAGCCGTAGCTGCAGGCCACGCGCGCCTCCTTGACGATCTCGCCCTCCGGCATGTCAAAGCGGATGTGCGGGCGGAACGTGCATGCCGTTTTGTACTGTACCGGATTCAAACGGCGCTGCGGATTGCCCATCCTGCGCCGCAGTTCCAGAAGCTTCGGGATATCGAAGGGCGTGACGGTCCCCGTGCCGCGCACCGCGACGGCCTTCAGATTCTTGGAACCCCAAACGGCGCCGAGGCCCCCCTTCGCGGCGACGTTGTCATTGCTCGATGTGATGCTCGCGATCCGCACGAGGTTCTCCCCGGCCGGCCCGATGACGAGGCTCGTCACGTCCTTGCCGAGGATCTCCTCCAGCTTGATCTGCGTGTCATGGACGAGCATTCCCCACAATTCCTTTGCGGAATGGAAGCCGATTTCACCATCGTCGATGAAAACGTAGGTCGGCGCGTCGGCCTTGCCCTCGATGATAAAACCGTCCAGACCCGCGAATTTCAGATGCGCGCCGAACCATCCGCCGATGTTGCCCCAACAGTACTGCTCCGGCAGGCTGTTCGGCGCAATCCCGCAGATGGACGTGCGTCCGCCCGTCGGAATGCCGGTCCCCGTCGTCGGGCCGGTCATGAGGATGACCTTGTTTTCGGGGTCAAAGGCGCCGACCTCGGGGCCGACCTCGTCCCAATAGATCTTGTTGCATATCCCGCGACCGCCGATGTACTTGGGCGCGTACCGCGCGGTCGGGATGAATGTCACGGCCCGCTTCGTCAGGTCGATCCGGGCGATTCTGCCGGCATAGCCGTACAACTTTTCTTCGGACATACCAAACTCCTAGCTACGATCTGTGTTCGTAATCCTCCAGCTCCGCCTTGATGTACGCTTCGAGATACCTTACGATGGGCAGACCCTGCGGACATACCTTCTCGCAAAGCTTGCAAGCGACGCAGCTGCCTGCGGCGCCGCGGCCGCCCTTTATCCAGCTCTCGTAATAGTTTGCCTGAATATTCACGCGGTTGGGGTTGCTGGCCTTTTGAAAACGCTTCATATCGTTGTACAGATTGAAA
>JAITKU010000031.1 GCA_031278255.1 Eubacteriales Family XIII. Incertae Sedis bacterium
GCGGAAAACGTAACGAAGCGATACGGCAAGCTGCTCGCGAACGACGGCGTGAACCTCAGCGTCGCGGCGGGGGAAACGGCGGTGCTGCTCGGGCCGAACGGCGCGGGCAAATCCACGATCATCAAGTCCATCTGCGGCCTGCTGCGCTTCAGCGGCCGCATCACCATAGGCGGGCACGAGAACCACACGCGGGAGGCCAAGCGGCTCCTCGGCTACGTGCCCGAATTCCCCGTGCTCTATCCCATGCTCACGGTGGCGGAGCATCTGGAGTTCATCGCCAAGGCCTACAAGCTCAGGGATTGGGAGGCGCGGGCGGAGGACCTGTTGTCCCGCTTCGATCTGGACGACAAGAGGCGGAAGCTCGGCAAGGAGCTCTCCAAGGGGATGCAGCAGAAGGTCAGCGTGTGCTGCGCGCTGCTGCCCGGCCCGGGGGCCGTCGTCTTCGACGAACCGCTGGTCGGCCTCGATCCGCACGGCATACGGGAGCTCAAGGCGGTCATGGCCGATCTGAAGCGGGACGGCTGCGCCATGCTCGTCAGCACGCACATCATAGAGAGTGTGGAGGAAAACTGGGATGTGACCTATATCATGGCGGAGGGCCGCGTGGCGCGCGCGTGCCGCCGCACGGACATGCGGGCGGATGAGAGCCTCGAAGCCATGTATTTTTCGATTGTGGAGGGCGCGGAAGCGCGCGGGAAAACGCCGTGAGGGGCCTCGTCTATCTGGTCGCGATGAGCGTCAAAAACGGATTTTGGGAAATCCTGCGCAAGCCCGCGAAGCTGATTCTGTACGTGATCGTGATCGCGTTCATGGCGGGCATGATCGTTCTGTCGAACGTCACGCGCCGCGCCGGGGCGGAGTTCCTCGACATCGCGTGGCTGCAGGGGGCTTTCTTTCTGCTGATCCTCCTGTTTGCCGGGATTTCCATGGTGAAGGGTCTGTCGAGCGGCGACGCGATCTTCGGCATGAACGATGTCAACCTGCTGTTTGTGTCGCCCGTCGATTCGCGCGCCATCCTGCTGTACGGGCTCGTGCGCATGGCGCGGACGGCCTTTCTCGCGGGTTTTTTCTTGCTGTTTCAAGGCAATTCGCTCGGATTGGCCTTCGGTCTGCGCTTCGGCGCCGTCCTGCTTCTCATGTGCTGCTTCATCGCGGCCCTCGTTCTGCTGTTCACGCTGTCGCTCGTCGTCTACAGCGCGACGAACGGACGCCCCGCGCGCAAGACGGCGGTAAAGCTGCTCTGTGCCGCGGCCCTGCTGCCGCTCGCGATCCACTGCCTCACGCGGCTTGCGGGCGCGGCGGACCTTGGCGCGGCCCTGTCCGCCGTCATACGCTCGCCGGTCTTCGCTTGGACGCCGATTGCGGGCTGGACCTCTGCGGGCACGGTGTTTCTGATCGAGGGAAACGCGGGGAGCGGGGCCTTGTTCCTCGGCCTTATCGGCCTGACGATCCTCGCCCTGATCGCGTACATCGCGTTTTCGAGGCCCGATTACTATGAGGATGTGCTGGTAGCCACGGAAACGGCCTTTGAGAAAAAGCGCGGTCTCGCCGAGGGGCAGATCAATACGGAGATGTCCTCGTCCGCGCGGGTCAGGGTTACGGGGACGGGCATAGGCGGCGCGGGCGCGCGCGCATTCTTCTATAAGCACCTGCGGGAATCGTTCCGCGCAAACCGCTTGGGCCTCTGGGGTCCGCAATCGGTGCTGATCGTGGCGGGCGCGGCGCTCTTGGCCGCGTTCATGCGAAGCGACGGACTGTTCCTGATCCTGCAGATTTTGATGTGGACGCAGGTATTTTTGATCGGCACGGGACGCGGCCTGAAAGAATTGTACATGCACTATATCTATCTGATCCCCGAAAGCTCTTTCTCGAAGATCGTATGGAGCAATCTGGAGATCGCGTTCAAGGTCCTCGTCGAGGCCCTGTTCATCTTTGGGCTCGCGGGCGCGATTCTGGGCGAACATCCCCTGTACACAGCCGTTTTCGCCGCGGTGTACGTGCTGTTTTCCTTCCTGCTGCTCGGCGTCAACTACCTCTCGCTGCGCTTCACGGGCGCGGACCTCAGCACGGGGCTTCTGCTGCTCATCTATTTCTTGACGGTTCTGCTCGCCATGTTGCCGGGCCTTGTCCTCGCCGGCGTCTTTGCGTTCGTGTTCAGCGTCGCGCCGTGGGTTCCGCCCGCGGTCCTCGCCGCGTGGGAACTCGTGGCGGCGCTCGCATGCTTCGCGCTTTCGAGGGGGATTCTGCACAGCTGCGATATGCCCGTGATCAAGCCGCAGTCCTCATAGACGGTGCGGTAAAGCTTTCAAATTCGGCTCCGTCCGACATTCGGCTTCGCCTCATTCTCCATTCGCCCGAGGCTCACTTCGCCGGCCTGTTTTACACTGCGGCTAAAGCCGCGGAACACAGCCGGCGGGGGATTGCGACCCCACGCCGGCCGGATGAAACGCCGGTCCCGGCCTTTCGGCGGGGGATTGGGCGGCGTCGTTCATCTTTCACGCCCGATCGTTTACGATATTCCGCAGTTTGCGCCCGGCAGCGGCATCCAGAAAGTTTCGCCAGACATCGCGGTGCGTCCGCGCGAAGCATTGCTTTGTCGTGCCGCCGATATGCGGCGAGAAGAGGACCTTGTACCGGCACGCGTCCGGCAGTCGCAGCAGGGGATTGTCCGCGCGGACCGGCTCGGGCGACAGCGTGTCCAGACCCGCGCCGCCCAGCCGTCCCTGCGCCAGCGCCTCCGCCAAGGCTTCCTGATCGATCAATTCCCCGCGCGCGGTGTTGATGAGCAGGGCGCCGGGTTTGAAGCGCGTCAGCGCGTCCCGGCCGATGATACCCGCCGTTTCCGCGTTGGCGGGCAGGTGCAGACTGACGATGTCGCAGGTGCCGAGCAGGGCGTCAAAATCCAGATATGCCGCCCCGCAATCGGACTCCGCCTCCGCGGGCGCTTTCTTTCGGTTGCAGTAATATACCGCGCAGCCGAAACCGCGCAGACGCTTGGCCGTCTCCCGGCCGATGGCGCCGAAGCCGACGAGTCCGACGCTGCACGCCCCAAGCTCCGGAATCTCGTCGAGGATAAAGCGCTCCTTGGCGTGTATCTGCTCGCCGGCCCGCACCATCGCGTCCCCCTCGAGTACGCGCCGCTGCAGGGCCAGTATCAGCAGGATCGCGTGTTCCGCCACCGCGCCGCTGTTGGCTGCGGCATGGTTGCAGACGTAAATGCCGCGCCGCGCGGCGGCCTCAATGTCGATGCCGTTGTAGCCCACGCCCTCCGAATGGATCAGTCTAAGCCGCGGCATGGCATCCATGAGTTCCGCGTCGATGCGCGAAACGGCGTCGGCGAAGATGAAATCCGCGTCCGCGCCCAAGGCGCGCACCGCCGCGGGCGTCGGAAAGGAGCCGGCAAACACCAATTCCCAATCCTTTGGCAGCGTGGACAGATCGTAAAACTTCTCCGCGCGCGCCCGCGCGGTCATAATCAATACTTTCATGATGGGACTCCTTTCGGGTATGGGATGTCACATTCGCCGCAGAACGAAACGACTGACAGCAACTCCGGTTTGGACGGCGTACGCGCGCCCGTCAAGGGTTTGTCAAATTTTTAACAATCAATTGCCGTTGACACGGCGTTTTCATCGTGCTATGCTGATAATAAAGAACAATGCGGAGGCGAGGCGAACCGCAGGGGGAGAGCATACAAAAAGAGCGGGCTGCGCCCGGTTTTCATGGCCGCTCCGATTGCGGCAAACGCGGACCCGGAAAAGCCCGCGCAACTTCGGGCGGGGCCTGTCCGCTCCTTATTCCAATGCGACGGCGGTTCCCGAAACGGTGACCATGAGCATGTTGTTTCCCGTTCCGAGTACCTCGTAGTCGATGTCCACACCGACCACGGCGTTTGCACCCATGCGCGCGGCGCGATCTTCCATTTCCTGTATGGCGGCGGCGCGCGCGTTGATCAGTTCGTCCTCGTAGCTTCTCGAACGGCCTCCGAAAAAATTCGTCAGGCCGGCGGCTATGTCCTTGATAAAATCGACTCCGGCGATGACCTCGCCCACGACCAGCCCCTTGTATTCGCGGATGTTTCGACCCTCTACGTTTGGTGTTGTTGTGATAATCATGCGGTTTCCCTCTTTTCGTTTGTTATTCGTTACAGGTATGGTATTGTTTTGCGAAGCGATGCGCGCTCGCCCGGCGTTTTGTTTGCAAAGCGCTTGCGCGCGCGGCGGCCTCCGGCCCGAGGCACGCGCTTCCACAGATCATTATACAAAAATCGCGCGCGGCGCGCAATGAAATTTTCAGGATACGGCCTCCTTGGGCCTTTGCCGCGATCCGCAGGGTTCTCATTGAACGACGACGCCCCTCAAAACATAGGCGTCAGTGGGGGATTGCTCATTTTCCCCGCGCTTTAGCGCGGCCGGAAAATGGGACAGCGAAGTGAACGAAGAGAGCGGAGGAGTGAGGCGAAGCCGAACGTTGCACCCGCCACTGACAGCTTGGAGAGTTGAAACCCGCCGCCTGTAGAGGCGGGGGACTGACGCCGTCGTTCAAATGTATAACAACCGCGCATTTTGCGGTGGTTATATCATAGATGCGGAGCGTTGCGAAGCCGTTTGTGCCGTTACCGTGTGAAAAAGGAATCCGTCATTATGAAGATTGCCGTTGCCGGCGCGGGGAAGCTCGGCATAAAGATCACGGAGATGCTGATCAGCGGCG
>JAITKU010000079.1 GCA_031278255.1 Eubacteriales Family XIII. Incertae Sedis bacterium
TCAATTTTGGCTCCGTCCAAAATTGAAGCGCCAAAGGCGCACTTCAATTGTTGAACGGATGTTTTGAGGGGACAAGGGCTTCGCCCGCCGCCCCTCAAAACATAGGCGTCAGTGGGGGAGTGCACCCGCCACTGACAGCTTGGAAAGTTGAAACCCGCCGCCTGTAGAGGCGGGGGACTGACGCCGTCGTTCAACAATTTGGATGCGCTCCGCGCTCAAATTCAGACGGAGCCAAATTTGAACGGAGCCAAATTTGAATGCTTACCTCCGTCAGGCCGGGAGCGCCCGGATCCAGGGCAACCTTGCCGCAACCGCCGTGACAAGCACGGCGATCAGGAGCCTGAACACGCACACGAACAGCGGACTCGCGCCGACCGCCGTGAAGATAAGGGTCGTTTCGATGATACCGTGGCAGCAATAGATGAATATCGCCATAAGCGCAAAATCCCGCTTCGAGAGCGGTGTGCGGCTGTTGATCTCCATGAGGGCGCCCGCGCCGTAACTCACGCCCATGAACAGGCCCACGAGAAGCGGCAGCAGCGCGTCCCGTCCGATCCCCAAAACGCGGGAAAGGAAGCCGAGGCCGGCCGCCATGCGCTCGATGAGCCTGTAGGCCAGCAATATCTCGATGAGAACCATGAGCGGCACGATGATCCGAAAGAGGCTCCAGATCGTTGACAGTCCGCCCATCCATATTTCGAGGAGGATCTCGTTCCAAGGCGCGTTCACGGCAACAGGACTCCCAGCCGTGAAACCGCAAGGCCGACGAGGACGGCGAGGCAGAGCCGAAACAGGGCGATCCTCCAAACCGCGAAGCCGATTTTTCTGTTTATCGCGCTCTCCACGGGGATCGAATGAAAGCACAGGTTGATCATCGCGATCGTCGTGACGGCGACCGCGCCGAAATGAAAGCCCCCCATGGCCGCAATGCAACCGTACTCGTCCGAGAGGATGCCCGCGATGATCGGCGCCGCGGCCTCGCCCGGCATATTCAAAAATCCCATCGCGGGCGCGAACAACTCCGTCAGAAAAGGCATGAGCGGCGAATGCTTGATCAAGATCACCGCTATGTAGACGGGCAGTACGATCTTGAGCAACAAGGCCCATGTTTTCAAGCCCTTCAGCGCGCCGTTCCCCGCAACGGCAAGGAGAGCCGTCATACGTCCTCCGCGGGCTTCATGGTCGGAAACAGGATGACGTCGCGGATCGAGGCGGCGTTCGTGATCAGCATGATCACGCGATCGATGCCGATGCCCATGCCGCCCGTCGGCGGAAGTCCGACCTCGAGCGCGTTTACGAAGTCCTCATCCATCGGATGGGCCTCCGCGTCGCCGCTTTCGAGTTGCTCCTGCTGCTCCTTGAAGCGCTTGTATTGGTCTATCGGGTCGTTCAGTTCCGAGAAAGCGTTGGCGATCTCCCAGCAGTTCACATAGGCTTCAAAACGCCTCGTGATACGCGGATCGTGCGGATCGCGCTTGGCGAGCGGCGATATCTCCACGGGATGGCCCGTGATGAACACAGGCCCGTCCAGATACTTCTCGCAATACCGCTCAAAGAGTTCGGCGATCACGAGGCCGCGCGTGAGCTTGTCCGCGTCCGCGAGTTCGTGTTTTTTCGCGATCTCCCGCGCCTGTTCGTCCGTTTGGACAAGGTCAAAATCCTCGCCGGCCCATTTCTTCACCGCGTCCTGCATACGCAACCGCTCCCAAGGGGGCGACAGATCGAAGCTCTTGCCCTGATATTCTATGACGGCGGAACCCGTCGCGGCTTTCGCGGCGCTTGAAACGAGGTTCTCGGCGAGTTCCATCATCGTTTCCAAGTTGCCGTAGGCTTGGTAGAGTTCCATGGACGTGAATTCGGGGTTGTGGTTCTTGTCCATGCCCTCGTTTCGGAACATCTTGCCCATCTCGTAAACGCGGTCAAAGCCGCCGACCGTGAGCCTTTTCAGGAAAAGCTCGTTTGAAATGCGCAGCTTCATGTCCAAATCCAGCGTGTTGTGGTGCGTCTCAAAGGGACGGGCGTTCGCGCCGCCCGCAATGGTCGTCAGGATGGGCGTATCGACCTCCAGAAAGTCCCGCTCGTCCATGAAACGCTTGATTTCCTTGATGATCTTCGCCCGCGTGATAAAGGTTTCGCGGACGCTCGGGTTTACGATCAGGTCCACATAGCGCTTGCGATAGCGCGCCTCCGTGTCCTTGAGCCCTTGGAATTTGTTCGGCAGGATCTGCAACGATTTCGTGAGCAGGACGATGCGCTCGGCCCGTATGGATATCTCGCCGTGCCGCGTCTTGAAAACGACGCCCTCCACGCCTATGATATCGCCGATATCGTATGTCAGAAATATCTCGTACTCCGCGGGCGTGATCGCGTCCTGTCTTACATAGACCTGTATGCGGCCGTCCCTGTCCTGAATGTCCGCGAAAGTGGCCTTGCCCATGTGCCGGTTGGCCATGATACGGCCCGCGCAGGACACCCGTTTGCCGTCCGTCGCGTCGAAGTCGCCCTTGATTCCCTCGCTGTAAGCCGTTACGTCCCATGCCTCGACGAGAAAGGGATTTCGGCCCGTTTCCTGCAATCTTTTGAGTTTTTCCCTGCGAATCCGCCGCAGTTCGTTCAGATTCTCCTCGGAGAGATCATCGGAAGCGCTTTCCGCGGGATCGACGCCGTTTTGATTGTTATCCGTATACATGACAACTCACTTCCCTTTTTCCTTTCTGAATATATCCAACACCTCATAGACCACGTTTCCGTCCGGCGCCTGTATCTCCACCTTGTCTTTTTTCTTCTTGCCGATCAAGGCCGCGCCGGCAAGCGATTCGTTCGATATCTTTCCGGCCAGCGGGTCCGCTTCGGCCGTACCCACGATCTTGAATTCCATGCGTTCCCCCGTGCCGGTATTCTTCAGCTTGACGCTCAGGCCCAGGCCCACCTTATCCTCGGACAGTTCCGAATCATCGATGATCTTGGCCTTGCGAATGCGATTTTCCAGCTTTTCGATGCGGTGTTCCAACTCCGCCTGCTCGTTCTTGGCGGAATCGTATTCGGAGTTCTCGGAGATGTCGCCGTAGGCGATGGCCTCCTTGATACGCTCCGCAATCTCCGGCCGCTTGACGGAAATCAGTTCCTCGAGTTCCGCGATGTCGGCTTCATAGCCCTCCTTGGTTAAGAGTATTTCGTCGTTCATTTGATATCCATCCTCTCATCCTGTTTTAATATAGAAGTGTTTGCGTTTTATTTTATATGATTTTCGTTGAAGCGTCAATTTTTTTTTGTATAGTTGCCACGATAATTGCCAAGTATTTTGCTGTGTTTCCGGTACTTTTTTGTCATGGGTACGGGATTTGCGGCCCGCGCTTTGCGCAAAAAAATCCGCCAAGGCAATCGGCGGATCGTTCGGCGGGTTCTCGGTTTGTCGATGCGGAGAGAATCGGGCCTTGCCAGCGCGGTTGAACCGCGGCCTTGCCGCGCCCGCGCAAGGCCGCCGGCGGGTGCGA
>JAITKU010000145.1 GCA_031278255.1 Eubacteriales Family XIII. Incertae Sedis bacterium
AGCGCATAAGGCAGAGGGTCGGCAACGACCTGATCGTCGAATGGCGCATCAGCGGCGATGAAATGACGGAGGGCGGGACGCGCATAGAGGAAACCGTCGAGCTGATCAAGCTGCTCGAGGAATACATCGACATCATACACGTGTCCGCGGGCATCCACGAGGAACAAAAGACCCTGAAATACATGTTCTCGCAGTCCGGCTTCACGGAGCACGGCTGCAACGTCCATCTGGCCGAGGCGGTGAAGAAGGCCGGCGTCAAGATACCGGTGGTCACGGTGGGCGGCATCTCCACGCCGGAGCTCGCCGAGCGGATCCTCGCCGACGGAAAGGCGGATATCATCGGGATCGGGCGCGCGTTGATCGCGGATCCCTTCTTCCCGAACAAGGCGCGCAAGGGCAGGGCGGACGAGATTAGACCCTGCCTGCGCTGCGGCCATTGCCTGCACGGCGTCGTCGTGAACGACCATTTTGCCTGCGCCGTGAACCCGCAGGCCGGGCAGGACTTTCGGTGGCGCTTCGCGGGCGCGCCCGAAGCGAAAAAAACGGTCGTCGTCGTGGGCGGCGGCCCGGCCGGGATGACGGCCGCAGTGACCGCCGCGGAACGGGGGCACGCCGTCACCGTCGTGGAAAAGGCGCCCGCCTTGGGCGGCCTGCTGAAGATATCGGAGCACGACGCGTTCAAAGCCGACATGAAGGCGTACAAGGATTACATGATCCGTACCGTCAACCGGAAATGCACCGTCCTGCTGCGGACGGAAGCCACGCCGGCCTTGATGGAGGCGTTGAAGCCGGACGCAATCGTATGCGCGGCGGGCAGCGAGCCCGCACTTCCGCCCATACCGGGCACGGATGGCCCGAGGGTGTACAGCGCGGAGGAAGCGTATTACGGATACGCGGATCCGGGAACGCGCATCGTGATCCTCGGCGCCGGGCTCGTGGGCTGCGAAACGGCGCTGTATTTCGCGAAGGAGCTGAAAAAAGACGTCACCCTCGTGGAGATCACGGCCAAGATAGGGGACCCGGACTATTGGCGGGAGAACACGCCCATGATGGAGGAATTCGCCCTGCTGCCCAATCTCACCGTCCTGCCCGAAACGCGCTGTCTTGCCATCCTTGAAAACGGGGCAAGGATCGAAAAGAAGGACGGAACGCCGGGCTTTCTCGAAGCGGACGCCGTCATCCTGGCCACGGGACTGAAGCCGAGGATCGACACGGTTGAGGCCCTGCGCTTCTGCGCGGAGGACTTCTATACCGCGGGCGACTGCAACAGGCCGAGGAAGATTATAAATGCGACGAGGGAGGGCTATTACGCGGCCTTGGATATTTAGTCACCACTCCAATTGCATACGGGAAACGGAGGGAACACATGGGCACGGATCTCAAACACGTTTTATCTCCGATCAGGATCGGGCGGCTTGAGATAAAGAACCGGATCGAGCTCGCGCCGGCTTGCTTTATGCTGGCGACGCACGACGGCTACGTCACGCGGGAAACAGTCGCCTATTTCAAGAATATCGCGAAGGGCGGCGCGGGCATCGTCACGATGGGCGAAACGCCGATAGACCGCAAATCGGCGCCCGCGCACGAATACAGCCTGAACCTCGGCGACGACAAGATCATCCACGGACTCAGCGACGTGGTCGAAGCCGTACACCGATACGGCGCGGTGCTGTCCGTCGAACTGAACCACTCGGGCAGGATCAAGCTGAACGGCGATGTCGCGATAGGACCCTCGCCCATTCCCACGGAGCTTGAGGAGGAGCTGGCGATTGCGGAAGGCAGACCGAAGCGTCCCGTCATGGAGATGACGCTGGACATGATCGCCGAGATCATCGATACCTTTGCGAGCGCGGCGGTGCGCTGCCAAAAGGCCGGCATGGAGATGATCCTGCTCCACGGCGGACACGGCCATCTGATCGGCTCTTTTCTGTCACCCTACTCCAACCACAGGACGGACAGCTACGGCGGCAGCTTGGAAAACAGGGCGAAATTCGCGATTGAGGTCATAGACGAGATCCGGAGAAGATGCGGCCGGAAGCTCGCCATCGAGATGCGCATCAGCGCCAACGAGCTCATTCCGGGCGGCTTGACGGAGGATGAAACCATCCGTTTCGTCCGCATGATCGAGGACAAGATCGACCTGATCCACGTGTCCGCGGGGCTTCTGGGCAACAATCGCATCGTTCCCGAGATGATCCAGCCCACCTATTGGCCGCACTGCTATCACGTGCACCGCGCCGCCATGTTCAAGAAGGAGCTGAAGATTCCCGTGACGACCGTCGGCTCGATCCTCGATATGGAAACGGCCGATCGGATCATCGCTGAGGGCAAGGCCGACATCGTGGCGATGGCCAGAGCCATCCTCGCGGACCCCGAGATCGTGAACAAGGCGAAGCGCGGGCGCACGGAGGACATAAGGCCCTGTATGCGCTGCTTCGCGTGCAACAAGCGCACCCGCCACTTCTATCCCATTCGCTGCGCGGGCAATCCCGTGCTGGGACGCGAACCGGACTACGCCGAGATTCGCCCCGCGCCGAAGCGGAAGAAGGTCGTGATCGTCGGCGGCGGCCCGGCCGGGATGCAGGCCGCGCAGACCGCCGCGCAGAGGGGCCATACGGTCGTGCTCTTCGAGAAGGCCCCCGCTCTGGGCGGCAATCTGGTCTACGCCGCCGGCCTCGCGATCAAGGCGGACCTGAAGCGTTTCCTCGACTATATGGTGCGGCAGACCCTCAAGGCGGAGAATCTGACCGTCAAGCTGAACACGGAAGCGACGGCGGCGCGCGTTCTGGCCGAGAACCCGGACGAGCTGATCGTGGCCGTCGGCGCGGACCCCATCCTGCCGTCCGTCCCGGGCGCGGACAAGGCCCACGTGGCTTGGGTCGGCGATATCGACGCCGGCGGCGCGCGGGTCGGACAAAACGTCGTGATCGTCGGCGGCGGCTCGACCGGGGCGGAAACCGCCCTGCAACTCGCCATCGACGGGAAGAATGTCACGCTGACGGACATGCTGGATTACGAAAAGCAACTCGCGCCCGAATACCCGCGCGGCCTCGCGTTCAAGCTCGAGGAGTACGGCGTGCGCATTCTGGATCAAACGAAGTTGGAGGAGATCGACGACGCGGGCGTGCTCGTGATAGACAAGGCGTGGAACCGGCACAGACTTCCGGCGGATACGGTCGTCCTGTCGCTCGGCTTCAAGCCCCGAAGGGACGCGGCGGCGCGGTTCAATGACATCGTGCCGGATGTGCGCTTCGTGGGCGACTGCGTGCGGGTGGGCGATGTGTACGGCGCGATCCACAGCGGCTTCGACACCGCCGTGGATCTGTAGCGCTTCACTCGATCCGGTTGCGCGGTACGTACACCGTCCCATCCATAATCCTGCGCGCCGTCCTGCCGTAGCTCACTTTCAGGATCGCGTCGTTCCCGTCGCCGTCCGTGCCCGCTTCGGCCTCGACCGCGATCACGCCGCCCGGATGGCCGATGCGCACCGTGCTCCCGTCGCCGCGCTTGCGGATATCGCAAACGACCGTGCCCGGCAGTTTGGCCGCCGAGGCCGTTACGCAGGAGATGCTGCCCGGATAGGTCTGGTGAATGCCGCCGAGGAAGTACACGCGCGACAGAAAATCCACAGCCTCTTCTTTGATCGTTTCGCCGTTCAGGTGATTCGTATAGTCGCGCGCCGCGGACACGAAGGCGAGGAAGGGCGTGGGATCCTTGCTCTCCTGCAGGTCCCAGTTTTCGAGGCCGAGCAGCCCCGCCACCCTTGATCGAATGCCGTCCATGCGGTCGTAGACGGCCTTCGTCATATCCTTCGATATCTCGTCCCCCTTCAGCCCGAGCTCCTCCGCGCGGATGAAGGCGCAGGGATTCACAACGTCCACGATGGAAACCGTGACCGTCCCCAGACCCGGGATATCGAGCTTGTCTTTCTTGTTTCCGGTCGGGAACAGGCCCTTGCGCATGGACGCGACGGCGCCCGTCATATCGACCGTGATCTTCGCGCCCGTTCCGGGGACGCCGTCCACCTTGTAGTCCCCTATGGCGAGCGGCAGACCGTCCCTGACGGGAACGTCGAGCGTGTAGACCTGCCTCGTGTTCGTGCTGTGGACCCGCACATGCGTGATGGGCTCCGTCGCGCGCACCAAGCCTTCTTCTATCGCGAAGGTGCCGATGCCGGAGGAGATATTGCCGCAGAGGCCGGAATAGTGGATGAAGGGCTTGCCGATTTCCACTTGGCCGAAGGTATAGTCCACGTCCGCGTCCTCTCGCGTCGGCGGTCCGATCAGCGCCAGTTTGCTCGTCAGCGGCTCCGCGCCGCCGAGGCCGTCTATCTGCCGCGGGTCCGGGCTGCCAAAGATCGCCAGAATCACCCGATCCCTGCGCGCCTCGTCCTGCGGGAGATGATTCTTGTGCAAGAATATGCCCTTGCTGGTGCCGCAGCGCATGATTGTGCATCTGAAAGGTATCAGATCTCTCGTTTCCATTGCTTGCCTCCTTGCTTGTTACCTATTCCACGCGGTATTCCCTGTCCTTCGCCTGCCATTCCTCAAGGCCCATCGTGCGAAACATATTCGCCCCGTCCCCGCCCGGAATGATGTCCCTGTCCGTTTTGTTCGCCATGATCCTGTCCGCCGCCTCGCGCAGCATAAGGGAGGCGTAGTAGGGCATGACGGATGGAAATATGACGATCTTGAAGCCCAGCTGTTCAAATTCGTCGGCCGTCAATTCCGGCGTGCGCCCGCCGATCACCTGATTGATCAGCACCGGCAGCTGCCCGGCGAAGAGCTTCGCCACCTTCTCGATCTCTTCAATCGATTGCGGCGCCTCGAAGAACAGGATGTCCGCACCCGCGTCGATATACATTTTGCCGCGCTCCACGGCCTCGTCAAAGCTCAGGGCCGCGCGCGCGTCCGTCCGCGCGATGATCAGCGTGTCCTCGTAATATCGTTCTTTCAGAACGGCTCTCAGCTTCTGCAGGTATTCGTCAGCCGGGATCACCGTCTTTCCGCTCAGATGCCCGCAGCGCTTGGGCGCGACCTGATCCTCTATCTGCACGGCCGCCGCGCCGGCCATCTCGAATTCATGCACGGTGCGGATGGCGTTCAGCGCGTTTCCGTAGCCCGTATCCGCGTCGCAGATCAGCGGGATGTTCAGCTTCATCGCCAGCGTCCGGCACACGTTCACGGTGTCGTTCATCGTCGTTAGGCCGATGTCGGGCTGCGCAATCGCTCCGGCGGCCACGCCGGCTCCCGTCTGGTAGGCGAGTTCAAAGCCGGCCTGCTCCACGACGCGCGCCGAGATTCCGTCATACACGCCCGGCGCCATAAGGATCCCCGGCTTCGCCAGTTTTTCTCGCAAGACCCTTCCCGGATTTTTTAACATTCTGTCATCTCCTTTCGATCACCGCAGGCCCCGGTTTGACGCTTGCGACCTTACCGCCGCGGGCACGCGTACCCGGAGCTTGCGATGGGGCAAAAATGTGTGGCCTTGAGCCGTCACCTACCCGAACGCGATTGCCGACACGGGCGACCCCGAGCCCCGCTCAATATTGAGCGGCA
>JAITKU010000150.1 GCA_031278255.1 Eubacteriales Family XIII. Incertae Sedis bacterium
GACCTCGACGCAAAACATCTTGGTCGGGGTGTTCCTCACATGCTTGACCACCTCGTTCTCGTCCCACGGATAAAATCCCTGCTGTGTTTGGTAGTACAGATATCCGAATCTGACTTGGCCCACGAGGTCCTTTATGTCCGTGCTTTTACCGTTCGCTTCTATGTTTTTCAGCAATCCGGGATTCTCTCTGTATCTCCTCTGCGTTTCCGGCAAAATGTGATTGTACAGCGTATACTGCACCCTGCGCATCTCGTGCAGGTTCAGAATGTACAGGTCGTCCACAAATATGCCCTGGCTGTCGTAATTTTGAAAACGCTTCACCTCAACGTCCGGCAACGGCAGATCGGGATACACCGACCAATCGCAGGTCGGTTCGGGCAGAGCCTCTTCGGGATGCCGCCTGCCGTTTGCCGTAAAGCCCGAGCCTGCGTTCAGATCGGGGCCTCTCGTTATTTCGTAGACGCTTCCGTCGTCGCAAAGGACGCGATCGCCGGCCTTGGGGACAAACCTTGCGTCCCCGTTGTTCGGTACGGTCAGGACGCCGGCCGTTTTGTTTTGCGCGCTTTCTGCGGCGGCTTTTTCGGGCCGGGTTCCGATATATACGGACTTTGTGCTTCCGTCCCAAGAAACCTCCTGCCCGAGCGATTCCGCGACGGCCCGCACGGGCAGGTAGGTCGTACCGTCCGATATGAAAGGCTCGACGGCGTTGCCGTTCGCATCCCTCGGTTCGATGCGATTTTGGTTGACGTAGATTTTGATGTCGTCGTAGCTTGCCGTGATCGTCTTCGCGCCGCTTGCCGCGAACGCCGCGGAGATACCGCCGAACATAAGCGCGCCGCACAAAGCGCCGCAAACAAAGGATTGTGTTCTCACGATCGTTTCACCCCTTTCCTCAGGCAATGCTTCCGAGAGCCGGCGCTTCGCCCGGCCCGCCTCCTGTACCGTCTACGATAAAGCATCCGTGCGGTTTTGTCAAAAGTTTATTTGAAACGCCTTTGTCTTTGTTTTGCGAAGCGCGGGTTTTCAACGCCCGTAAACGCTTTGCCCGCAAAAAAACCGCCTGCGACCGGCGGCGTGGGAATGCGTGTCATCGGATTCACAGGATGTCCGTACCTGTCACTTCTCGGTTCCTCGGCATTTCCGTGATCCGGTTTCTTCATTCGTGTTGCGCGAATTTCGGATTTGCGAACAAGCCTTTGACTGCTTCACTGTACCCGATTCCGGGCTCGCGCACAAGGCGTTTATCGATCGAAAAGCCTCGCATCGTGTCTTACCTGCGTTATGAATATCGTATCGTTCTCAACAAAATACATGATACGATAATGCCCCAAAATGATTTCTCTCTTCCCGGGATTTTTAAGTTCGGGAATGATTCGCCCGCTGTCGGGATGCCGGATCAGACGATTCGGCGCCGACAACAATCTTTTGACGAACAGATTTGCGTTTTTAACACTGTCTTTCGCAATATAGTCCCTGATCGCGGAAATTTGAAAACGCGCTTCGTCGGTCCATAAGATTTTCATGATTCGGGCAACAGCAGAGCCTCAAGCATTTGTTCGGTGCCGCTCACACGTCCGCGGCAAATGTCGTCCGCAGCGCGCCGATCTCCGCAGATAACAGCCAACGTGTTTACTATTTCGTCGAAAGCGACGCTGTCCGGCAAGGATTCGACGATTCCGATCACATCCTGCTTCACAGACATTTTTATCCTCCTTTCACACGGATTTCAAATTTGCGAACAACTCTTTAACGACTTCATTATACCCGATTCCGGGCTCGCGCACAAGCGGAAATCAGTGTATCTCATTCGCTTGCACGACGACGCGAAGCTCGGGCCTGTCCGCGAGGCAGGTGATGAGCGTGATCCGGTTATCACGCGTCGCCGAAAGGTACGACAGATCCGCGGCGGATATCGTACCGACAAAGGAAACGGCACAGCGACGCGTACCGAGGCTCGTGCCGTATGTGACGATATCGCCGATCTTCAGATCCCTTATTTCGCCGATGTTGTACTTCGCTCCCCTGTTGTGGCCCGCGATGCAGACATTTCCGAACCACGCCGAGGAATCCGGAAAGTGTCCGACGCCCTTGCGCAGGGCTTCGGCGTCCGTACCCTCGTAAACCCGGACGGATATCGCGAGCGACGGTATTTCGAGCGTGCCGAGACTGCCGTCCGAACGCAGAAGTTCGCTTGCCGGGGTGTACGACAAACCGGAAACGAAGCCGTCGGCGGTTTCAGAGGAATATGCGGCCCCGTCGTAACCCGGCAAGACCGTCACGGCCGGGGACGCACCTCCCGAAACGGGCGAGGCGGACAATATTCCGGGCAAAAGCGCCGCCGTGTCCGCGAAGTCCGTGACGTTCGGCCCGCCGCAGTTGTACGCGCTGCCGTACATGTCCTCGTAGAGCGTCGATTTGTAAAAGTCGTCCTTGCTTTTCGCGAGGAATGTGTAATCGGCGGCGGATGCGTCCGCCGAAGCACAAACGAACGCAATCGCTCCGATAAGCATTGCCGCTGCAATCTTTTTCATTCCGAAACCTCGCTTTCCTTTTCCGTTTCGGTCGAAACGGTAAACCAATAGTTTTCGTTTCCGGTTTGCTCGATCAGATGCGTGCGTACGCCGTCCCGCAGGGATATCCGCACGACGCGCCCGAACATGCGCCGCGCCGTTCTTCCCTCTACCTCTATGATCGCCTCTCCCCTCGGATACTTCCGCAGTCCGGAAAGGTCAATGTGCGGATTCCCCGCGCGCAGACGGCATTTGCCTATAAGCTCGTATTCCGCGCCGCCGGCTTCGGGCGTATAGATCCTCGTGTTCCTTCGCAACAAGATCATCACCGCGCAAAATATCGCAAGGAGCAAAGCGACAAGCACGGCAAGAAACCCCGGACCGAGAAGGATCCGCACGATCGCGGGTTTGCCCGCATAGATGACGGTATATACGACTTCGCCGACGCCTTCGGAAACGACCCGGCCCGTGTACGTCGCCGTCGTGACGTAGCCCGTCGCGACGCTGACGGAGGCGCCGGCCGTATAGGTTGCGATTGCCGTATACGCCGAAGGAAGGAGGGCACCGTCCGCCGCAAGGCCCGCGCCCCCAACCGACCATTCGATGTTCGAAAGCGTCAGCGTCCGTCCGTTCTTTACCGTGCTTTTCGGGACGTACCCGGGGTCGTTTCTGTCGAGTCCTTCTATCGTCTTTGTTTCCGACACGGTATGACTTTTTGTCGTATAACCCGCCGCCTCCGTCTTGATCGACGTATGGTCGAGCGCAAGCGTCCCGCCGTATGTGCCGTCGTCGTAAGGCAGCGTGGGAGAGAGTGCGCCGAGTACGTCGGCCAAGTTGCCCGACGCCGTGGATACCGTAAGCGTTTCGCTGTGCGTTTTGCTCTCTTCATAAGGCTTTTCCTCTTTTGTGATGCTCTCAAAGGCGTAAACAAAACCGTTTTGTTCAAACGGCTCTTCGATAAGATACGCGGGGTCTTCCGATGCGGGCAGCTTGTATACCTTGACGATGATTTCTCTTCCGTCAAGGTTTTCGCTCGTTACGCCGACGGGAATCGCAAGCCTCGCGGCATCCTCGGCCGCGGCGGAAAGCGGGCAACATACGGAAAACAATATCCCCGCCAAAGCAAGAGCCTTTATCTTCCTTTCGATTTTCAAAGCAGTTCCTCCTTCTCTTTCGTTCCGAGTTTTTTTATCGGGCAGTCGCCCGCGTCGATTCCGGAGAGCAGACCGAGCGACGATTCGAGCACGCGGACTGTGTTCCTCTTGTGGCGTTTCACGAAAGGTTCGAGCAGTATGATGCTGCCGTCGCCCCTGACCGTGTAGACGATGCGTACCATGATTTCGCTTCTTAATCCTGAGCTCGTACAACCTTGCGTACTTGGCGATCGTGAAGTGTTTTACGTGCGGTTCGCCGAGCGTGGGGAATGTTTCGAGCAAGCAAAGCTGCGTGATCAACTTCCGCCGCAGCTTGCCGCCCTGATTCTTCATAAAATCGAAGAGCGGCGGAGCGCCTTCCCGCGGCGCCGCAAAATACAGTGCCGTCATCCTATACCTCCTCCCTTTCGCATTCTTCATGGGACGCGCGGGCGTA
>JAITKU010000228.1 GCA_031278255.1 Eubacteriales Family XIII. Incertae Sedis bacterium
GTCGCAGGATTCCACCGCCCGCCGAACATCCTCCGGGTCCGTCCTGCCGATGCCGGCCAGAACCAGCGTTCCCGCGATGATGCGGACCATATTGTACAAAAATCCGTCGCCCGTGATCTCTATGACGGTCATGCGCCGGCCCTCGCCGGCCGGCTCCGTTCGGATGTCCAGACTGCGCACGGTCCGCACGGTCGTTTCGCGTTCGTAGCCGCCGGATGCTTGAAAGGCTTTGAAATCCCGCGTTCCTACGATGTGGCGGGCGGCGGCGCGCATGGCGTCTGTGTCCGGCTCCTCCGCCATCTGCCAGCAGGCGTTTCGCAGAAATACGTCCGTCTGCGGCGTACTCAGTATGCGGTAGATGTATTTCTTGCCCGTCGCGTCGTAGCGGGCGTGAAACCCGTCGGGCACGAGGATCGCCGCCTTGACGCGCAGGTCGCCGGGTCTGCCCGTGCTTGGAATCCGCCTCGCGCCGGGTCTGCCCGCGTCCGCAAGCCCGCAGCCGAGCAGATTGTTGACCGCCCGCGCCAGCCGGTCCGCGGGGATACCGAAATCGCCGCGAAAACTTGCCCTCTGCCCGTAGGCGTGGACGCCGGCATCGGTGCGGCTCGCGCCGCATACGGCCGGTTCCGCGCGGCAGACCGCCGAGAGTGCGGACTCCAGTTCCCCCTGCACGGTCCGCAGGCGGGGCTGTCTCTGCCAGCCGCAGAAGCCGGTGCCGTCGTATTCGATTGTCAGCAAAAAGTTTTTCATGCTCGTATTCATACTGTACTTGTATAGTTTGGATTAAAGCTTGGAGCCTTACCCGCGCCGCGCCGCGTCAGGGCGTCGCTGCGAAATAGAGGCGCAAGAGGTACAGGATTTCCTGCGGGAAGAGCAGGTATACGGCCGTCGCGCCGGCGATGAAAGGTCCGAGCGCCGCCTCGTCCGTCGCCTTGACCTTGCCGCGCGCCAAGCGGAGCGACAGGACCGCAGCGCTCGAAAGGGCCGTCAGGATCAGGATCGCGACAATGCCCCAAAGCCCCGCGATCAGCCCGCATACCGCCGTCAGTTTCACATCGCCGAAGCCCATGATTTCTTTTTTTGTGATCACCCGCCCGAGGAGCGCGATGAGGAAAAAGACGCCCCCGCCGAGAAGCAGACCGAGCAGCGGAGAGAGGAAAGCGTAGCGCCACGCGCCGCCCGGCCCGATTGCCGCGAAGCCTATGCCCGTGACGGCCAGCAGGATTACGAACTGGTCCGGGATGATGCGGTACTTTTTGTCCGACAGGCCGATGAGCAGGAGCGACCACAGGGCGGGCAGGGCGGCGGCGCCGTAGGCCCACGAAACGAGCAGGGTCTTGAAAGCGGCCGCCGCGAATACGAAAGAAAAGAGCAAGGCCCAGGGGTGTTTGCCGATACGCGGCGCCAGATGCCGTTCGTCGGGCAGCTCATCGTAATCGCACAGCCACTTCGCGGGCATTTTGTTGAACACAAAGACGGCGCCGCAGCCGGCCGAGAAGCCTGCGGCGATCGATACGACTATGGCCGCCGCGCGGGAGAGGAGGAGGATTTTATCCATAATAAAGTAAATATATCGTTATATCCCATTCGAGGAGCGCGCTTGCTTCGGGCGCGCTTTCCGCCTCGCCCGCTTCGCCCGCGTCCGCGCCGCTCGCGTCGTCCGAAGCGTTTGCGCCGTCCGCGCTTGTCTCTGTGCCGCCGGTTATCGCCGCCGGCTTGAAAGAGAAGCCTCCTATCTTGTAGGTGCCCGTTTCGCTCTGTTCGAGGGAGTCTATGAAGTACATGCCCCCGTCGTAGGATGCCGTCATGTGGATGGTGACGGGCATTGAGAGCAGTTGCGGCTCATCCGAGACCGCGCCGCCCGGCACCTCGGGAACCCCGAGAATGACGCTTTGCAGTTCGAGTCCGAGGCTGTCTATGATACGCGTGATATCATCGATGACACCCGCGGGCGTCAGGCCCTTGATCGGGCGCGTCTTGAGCAACTGCCCCTGCATATCCGTTATGCGTTCGGAGATCAGCCCCGGATCGAGCATGATCTCGGCGATGGCGGTTTTTTCTTTTTCGAGAGAGAGGCGCTCGTGATAGTCGCTCGCAAGCTGCGCGCGCAGCGACGGGTACAGAAAATACGCGTAAGCGAAAATCGCGCCGGCCAGCGCGAGGACAAAGGCGGTTCTGAACAAAACGCTGTGTTCGTCTTTCATTCGTCCGGCCCTCCCGACGCGGGGATTTCCCATGAGATCGTGGCAACGCAACGCCAGAGCGCGTCCGCTGTTCTGGTCAGGATCACCGGGTCCGCGACGACCGGATTTCCGCTTGCGTTCATCGCCTCTTTCGCTTCGAGGAAGTGGTCCGGATCGGCGCTTAAGAAGGTCACCTCCAAGCTGTTGTCGTTATTTTCATGCACGATACGCTCTATGCGCGTCTCCGCGAACAGATCCTTGCTGATTTGATAGAGCAGATCGCCGTAGCGCAGATTCCGGCTCTGCATATAGGCTTCCTCGGCCATATGGCTTTGCAGCAGGGTGTTGAGCTGTCGCTGCGCGGCGAGCTTTTCCCGCGCCTCCGCGTAGATCGGCCGCAGGATGATTTCGAGATTCTTCGCGTTTTCCCGCTCGATATACAGGCTTGCGAGCGGCATGGCGGACATCGCCGCAAGCGTCGCCAAAATGAGGAACACGGCCGCCGTGCGCGCAATGCCGCGTTCCCGCCTCTTGCGAAAACCGCCGTACAGCAGATTCTTTTGCCGCTGTTTCCCGGGGATCGCGCCGGCCAGCGGAACGGTTCTGCCGTAGAGACTGCTCTTGTCCGTGAGTTCCCCGCCGAGCGCCGCTGTGTCGCGCAGCTGTTCCGCATAGGTATCGATGTTCCGGCAGGGTATATTCAGGCGTCCCGCGACGCGATCGGCGAAGTTTTGCGCGCCGGCGCGCGCGCCCGCGAGCAGGATGCAGTCCGGCTTGATCTCCTCGCCCTCCGGACTGCCGAGCCGCAGGAGAGCCGCGCGCAGTTCCTCCTCGATGTACAGCAGCAGTTCCTCGTCGGAAAGCCCCTCGGGAAGCGGCAATTCGCGCCTGTGAACCAACCGCGTGCGCACAAAGAGCAAGAGGCGGAGGCAGTCGTCCTCCACGTCGAGACAGATGGGGTTTTGACCGAGGCGCACATCGTTTTTCAGCAGGGCGTTCAGCATTCCGCGCATCATATCCGACCGGACGGAGAGGGCGGAGGAGACGAAGCGGACCTTTATGCCGCAGGACTTCAGCGCTTTGATCAGGGCGCGCAAAAAAGCGCCCCTGACGGCAAAGATCGCGCTCGTGTTGTCCGTGTCGCTCTCCCCGCTGTACAACTCGTTTTCGACGATACAGTCCCCGAGGCTCGGGGGCAGGAAAGTCTCCGCCTCCGCCTCCGTCTGCGCCCGGTTGCGCATCGCCGAAGCGGACATCTTCGGATGATGGTATTCGTGGTACGGGGCGAGTTCGGTATGCAGCAGGAGGACCGCCGGCGCCGGCGTGAGACGGCCGCGCTTGATCCTATCGCCGATGAAGCGCGCCAAAGCTTCCGGATCGTCCGCAAGGGCGTGTCCATCGGGATTTTCGGGCAGGGGGAAAGTCCGGGCGCTCCTGATCACGATGCGCTTCCCCCGCGTCTCCGTTTCCGCCAAGCAAATGCAGCGTCGTTCGATTTTTATCGTAAGCTGTTTCATACCCGTTCCAGCACCTTGTATATCTCGTCCGCGCCCGGCGGGTCGACGGGCTGCCGCGTATCGCAGGAGACCATGAAAATGCCCGCGTCGCGCTCCTGTACGACTCCGATACAGGCGACCTCCGTGCCGGCCGTCCGTATGGCCGAGAGCAGGGCGTCCTTTTTCTCGGGGCGCGCCGCGATCAGCATCGATCCGCCGGAAATCAGGCGCAGGCAGTCTATGTCAAAATGCGCGCAGATCTTCCGCGTGACGGCCGCCACAGGGATGGCGTCCTCCCATATCTCCGCGCCCGTTCCCGAGATTTCGCACATCTCCCACACGGCGCCGAGTACGCCGCCCTCCGTGACATCGTGCATACCGGCGGTTCCGATCCGTCCCGCGATCACGCCCTCGCGGACGACGCTGACGCGCGACAGCATGGCCTGCGCCTCGCGCAACTCCGCTTCGCGCAGCATGTATGTAAGCCGCTGTGCGAAATCGTTCGCGATGATGCCCGTTCCCTCGAGTCCCGCCTGCTTCGTGAGCAGGAGAAAGTCGCCGGGCCGCATGTCTTTCGCGTTTTGCGACGCGCCCTTTTCCGCCCGGCCCACGGCCGTCGAGATGATGACGGGTTTCGTCACGGCCGCCGTGATCTCCGTATGGCCGCCGATGATTTCCACGTCCAGTTCCTCCGCGGCCTCTGCGGCCCGGCGCATAAGCTCGCGGACCTCCCCTTCCTCCGTCCCCTTGGGCAAAAGCACGGCGAGCATGACGCCCAGCGGGGCGACGCCGTTTGAAGCGATATCGTTGCAAGAGACGTGTATCGCGAGAAGCCCGGCCTGCGCTGCGGCGGCCGTAATGGGATCGGTGGACAGAACGCATTCGTAAGGCCCGAAATCGAGGACGGCGCAGTCGTCTCCTATGCCGGGGCGCGTCAAGACCTCCGGCCTGCGGTGGCGTATATGCCGAAACACGATGTCCTCGAGCAGCTTATTGTCTAATTTTCCTAATTTTAGCATAAATCACCTGTTCTCATATCCGTGGGCGGTCGCGCCGTTCCTACGCGCCGTCCCCCGGCGGGATACCGCTTTCTATCCACGCGGCGAGTTGTTCCTCGTCGATCACGGTGACGCCGAGTGATCGCGCGGCCTTGTTCTTCGCGGAGCCGGACAGTCGGTCGTTGTTGATCAGAACGCTCGTTTTCGAGGTGACGGCGCTCGCCGTCCTGCCGCCCAGCGATTCGATCCGTTCTTTCAGCGCGTTCCGGTTCGGATAGCGCGCAAGGCCGCCCGTTATGACAAAGACCTGACCGTCGAAGAGTCCGCCCTCCGCGGATTCGGGCGCGTCCTCGAAGCTGAGTTCCGCGAGGAGGCGCTCGACGGCCGCGCGCTTGTTCGCGTCCGAGAAATAGAGGACAAACGCGTCGGCGATAACCGCACCTATGCCGTCCACGCTCAGAAGCTCTTCCCGCCCGGCGGTCTGCACGCGCGCCCAGTCGTACCCGCAGGCGCGGCAGATCAGCTTTGCGCCCGCGAGGCCCACGCCCGGTATGCCGAGGCTGTAGAGCAGTCGCACCTGCGTCGTGCGGCGCGCCTTATCGACGGCGGACAGCAGTTTCTCGCAGGAGCGTTCGCCGAAGCCCTCCATGCCGACGATGCGTTCCCTGAAGCGCGCGAGGCGAAACAGGTCCGCGGCCTCTCGGATCAGGCCCTCGTCCACAAGTTTTTCGAGACTCGCTTCGGACAGCCCCTCTATGTTCATCGCGTCGCGGCTCACAAAATGCGTGAGGGACTTGATCTGCTTGGCGAGACAATCCCCGTTCGTGCAATAAAGGAAGCGCACGCCGCTTTCGTCCCGGATCGCCGTTTCGCCGCCGCAGACCGGGCAGACGCCCGGCGGTTTTGCGCCGCCGCTGCGCGTCAGGTTTTCCGCGATCTGCGGGATGATCATATTGGCTTTGTACACCGTAATGCGATCCCCCGCGCCCAGCTGCAGTTCTTCCAAGATACTGACGTTGTGAACGCCGGCGCGGGAAACGGTGCTGCCCTCTATCTCGACGGGATCAAACAGCGCGATCGGATTGATCAGCCCCGTCCGCGAGGCGTTCCACGCGATCTCCCGCAGCGTCGTTTCGCACTTCTCGTCCTCCCACTTGAAAGCGACGGCGTCCCGCGGAAACTTCGAGGTGCTGCCGAGGGAGGCGCCGTAGGCGATGTCGTCGTAGGTGAGGACGAGACCGTCCGCGGGGAGATCGCTTTCTGCGGCCTGCCTTGAGAACCAAGCGACGCGTTCCTCCACCGTTTCCGCGTCCACCTCGAAGTATTCGACGATGGGGAAGCCCAGCCGGGTAAGGAATGTCATCTGCGCGGTGCGCGAATTTTGAAAGTCGGGCGTTTCTTCCCCTTTCGCTTCCACAAAGGCGAAAGCGTAAAAGCGCACGCGGCGTTCGGCCGTGACGCGGCTGTTGAGTTGCCGCACGCTGCCGCTGCTCAAATTGCGCGGATTCTTGTACTTGAGGGCGGCCTCCTCTATGCCGGCGTTGATCCTTTCAAAGTCGGAATAGCGGATCACCGCCTCGCCGCGCAGGGTCAGTTCCCCCCTGTGCGGTATGCGAAGCGGCAGGTTCGCAAAGGCCCGCGCGCTCGCCGTCACGACCTCGCCCACCTGCCCGTTGCCCCGCGTCACGGCCTTGAACAGCGCGCCGTCGCGATAGGTCAGCGCGACCGTGAGTCCGTCCAGCTTGCGGGAGAGCAGACCTTTCTTGTCGCCGAGCCAAGTCCGCAGCGCCGCGGGGTCCTTGGTCTTGTCGAGCGAAAGCATCGGCGCGGAATGCGCTTCCTTGGGCAGATCGGAAACGACCTCGTAACCGACCTTTTGGGTGGGGCTGCCGGACAGCGTGATCCCCGTTTCCTTTTCGAGGGCCGACAGTTCGTCGTACAGCCTGTCGTATTCTATATTCGGCATGATCTCCCGATCCTCGCCGTAGTACGCGCGCGCCGCCTCGGACAGCAATTCCGTCAATTCCCGCAGGCGCTCGTGCTTTGTCGTTTTGTTTGTCAATTTCACCCGGGTTCACTCCGTCCGTATTCTGAAGATCGGCGCGAAATCGCGCGCCAGCTTCTTCTTGCCCGCGTCGTCGAACATCACCGTCACGGTCTTTTCGTCCGCGTCGATCACAAGGCCGTCGCCGAATTTGCTGTGGCGTACGCGATCACCGCTTTTGAGCGTGGATCCCGCTTTCGCCGAAACGCTCCGCGCGATGTCCTCCTTGGCGTATTTGAGATGATCAAAGGGGCGAAACGCGCGGCCCGCCGCGTATCCGTCGTTGCCCGTTTCCGCGGCGTGAAATATCCCCTGCGGCTTCTGCAGCGCGTCGCCGTCCAGAAAAGAACTGTCCAGCTCGCGGAGAAAGCGGGATTCCCGCGTGTAGTCGGTCTTGCCGTACAGCGTCCTGCATTCGGCGCGCGTGAGGAAGAGCTTCTTCATGGCGCGCGTCATGCCCACATAGCAAAGGCGCCGTTCTTCCTCCACGCCGTCCTCTTTTTCGAGGGAACGCCCGCTCGGAAACAGGCCCTCCTCCATTCCCGGCATAAACACGACGGGAAATTCAAGCCCCTTGGCGCTGTGCAGGGTCATGAGGGCCACGGCGTCCTCGTTCGGGTCGTGGTTGTCTATGTCCGAGAGCAGGGCGATCTTCTCCATAAAGCTTTCGAGGGAAATCTGCGGGTCCTCCCGCTCGTAGCCCGCGATCACGGATTTGAATTCAAGCAGGTTCCCGACGCGGCTCTCCGCTTCGACGCTCTCTTGATCCGTGAGGGCTTTCAGGTAGCCCGTCCGCGTCATGAGCATGTCGTAGATATCCGAAATCAGCAGGTTTTCTTTCTCCGCGGCCAAGTCCGTCAGGACTTCCGCCATCTCCGCGACGGCGGCGCGGGAGCGCGCGGACAATTCTTCGCGCGCAAAGGGATCGGAAACGGCCGCCAGCAGGCTTTTATCCCGCGCCGCCGCGGCGAGCCGTTCGAGCGTCTTTTCTCCGACGCCGCGCTTTGGTTCGTTGACGACGCGCGCAAAGGCCAGATCGTCGGCCGGATTCTGCACGAGGCGCATATAGGCCAGCATATCCTTGATCTCTTTCCGGTCGTAGTAGCGAAGTCCGCCGAGTACGCGGTACGGAACGCCGTGCGCGGACAGGGCCTCTTCAAAGGTCCTCGACTGGGCGTTCGTGCGGTAGAGTATCGCGAAATTCCTGAAATCATACCCGTCGTTGAGCTGCATAAACGCGATACGCTCCGCGACAAAGGCGGCCTCGGCTTTCTCGTCGTCGGTGCGGCGGTAGGTGATCTTCTCGCCGGCATCCTTATCCGTCCACAGCTTTTTGCGCTTGCGCGAACGGTTCTTCTCGATAACGGAGTGCGCGCCTCCCAGAATATTGGCGTGTGAACGGTAGTTCTGTTCGAGCTTTATGACCTTGGTTCCCCCGAAATCTTTCTCAAAATTGAGGATATTGCCGATGTCCGCGCCGCGCCACTGGTAGATACACTGATCGTCGTCGCCCACGACGCAGATATTGCCCCGCGCCTCCGCCAGCAAGCGTATCAGGCGGTACTGCATGACGTTCGTGTCCTGATATTCGTCCACCATGATGTAGCGGAAGCGCTCGCGGTAGTCCGCAAGGATGTCCGCGTTCCGCTCCAGCAGCCGGACGGCGTTGAGGAGCAGATCGTCGAAATCCATCGCGTTGTTCTTCTTCAAGATGTTCTCGTAATCCGCGAACAGCGGCGCGATAACCTGCCCCGTCGGCTGGTCCCCCTCGGCCTTGGCGTATTCGGCGGCGCCCAGCCCCTTTTCCTTATGGGCGCTGATCACGTGCAGCACATAGGCCGGCGTGAACTTCTTCTCCTTTACGTCATGGGCTTTCAAGCAATTTTTGATCACGGTTTTCTGATCCGTCGGGTCGTACACGACAAAATCACGGCCGTAGCCGATGGCTTCCGCGTGTGTTCGGAGTATGCGCAGACAGGCCGCGTGAAAGGTCAATATCCACATGCGCGAATGCCCGCCTATCAGCGATTCTATTCTTTCCCGCATTTCGGCGGCGGCCTTGTTCGTAAAGGTGACGGCGAGTATGTTGTAGGGGGAAACCCCCTCCTCGCGCACGAGTCTCGCGATACGATGCGTCATCGTACTCGTCTTGCCGCTGCCGGCGCCCGCCAATATCAAAAGCGGCCCGTCCTTGTGCATAGCGGCTTCTCTCTGTTGCGGGTTCAACTTCGCCAGATAGTCCATACTGCCTCCTTGTCGCTCCGGTCGGCAATGTGCGCCGCTTACGTTATTCAATTGTATCATAGAAGCCGGGAAGAGGGAAGCGGGGAATTGTTTTTTGTCGGCGTTTTGCGGCATTTGTGCGAAAGGGTTCGCGCGGGGGCGCGTTGCGGTAAAAAGGCGCGCGGATCACGGCGGCGAAAACGAAGGTCCGGCTGTCGTTTCACTGCCTCCCGTCTCCCCGGCGGCAGACTCTACGCATCCTCTCGGTTCGGGTAGGCCCGTTTGGCCCTCGGCGCCTTTGTGCAGAAACAGGACAGTTCGATCACGTGATTCTCGCCCCCGGTGGCGCTCTTTTCGAGCGCGGCGCGAATGTGTTTGATCAACAGGCGTTTGTTTTGCAAAAGCGCGTCTGTTTTTTCGCGCATATCGGCGAGGTCTCCGTTCTTGGCCGCCTCCGCGAGCCACATCGCGCGCCGCGCAAGCCCGATCGCGCCTATGTCCGCGGACGCGTCCTTGAGCGCGTGCAGGAGGATGATACACAGCGCGTCGTTGCCCCTCCGCGCGGCCTGCCTGAGCCTTTCTTCCCTTTCTTCCGCGTCGCGGCAGAAATCCGAAAGAGCGTTCTCGTACACGCACAACTTTCCGCCGGAATTCAGCATCCCGATATCGGTGTCCAAATCGTTGATCGCAAGGACTTTCGCACGCGCGGGCGGAGGCACTTCATCCCTGTGCGGCGATCCGTTTTTCTTTTCTGTTTTGCGCATTGTCATTCACGTCCCGGGCGTCATTGTATCTCCATCTGTTATCCGCCGAGCCACGCAATCTTTCCGCGAGCCGGCGGAGTCTAAACCGCAACGGTCTCGTTTTACTTATACCGGATATTCTCGTCGCAAACATCCCCCCATGCGTCGGTTTTCGGCCTTTTCGGCCCGTATGGCCGAAAAGAAGAAAACCCCGCCGCAAGGGCGAGGGTTTTCTCCGAAGAGATCGTTCAATGAAAGCAGGATGGCAGGAGAATGCTTGTTTGGGGGCGGTCGCTGCGGCCGCGCTTATTCCTCGAACAGGGCTGTGGAGAGATAGCGTTCGCCCGTGTCCGGCAGGATGATCACGATGTTCTTTCCCGCGTATTCGGGGCGCTTCGCGATCTCGGCGGCGGCCCAAGCCGCCGCGCCGGAGGAGATACCGATGAGCAGACCCTCCGCCTTTGCGATCTCCCTGCCCGTCAGGAACGCGTCCTCATTCTTGACCTTGATGATCTCGTCGTATACGCCCGTGTCCAGCGTGTCCGGCACGAAGCCCGCGCCTATGCCCTGAATCTTGTGCGGTCCGGCGCTTCCCTCCGAAAGCACGGGGGAATCGAAAGGCTCCACGGCGACGATCTTGATATTCGGATTCTTGGATTTCAGGTACTCGCCGGCGCCCGTGATGGTCCCGCCCGTTCCGACGCCGGAGATGAACACGTCCACCTTGCCGCCTGCGTCCTCCCAGATCTCGGGTCCGGTGGTTTCCTTGTGAATCCGCGGATTGGCGGGGTTCACAAACTGCCCCGGTATAAAGGAATTCGGCGTTTCGGCCGCAAGTTCGTCGGCTTTCGCGATGGCGCCTTTCATGCCCTTGGCGCCCTCCGTCAACACAAGTTCGGCGCCGTAGGCCTTGAGCAGCTTGCGCCGCTCTATGCTCATCGTCTCGGGCATGGTCAATATGACGCGATATCCGCGGGCCGCGGCCACCGACGCGAGACCGATCCCCGTATTGCCGCTCGTGGGTTCGATGATGACCGAACCCGGCTTCAGCTTCCCGCTCTGCTCCGCCTCGTCGATCATGGCCTTTGCGATGCGGTCCTTCACGCTTCCGGCCGGATTGTAGTATTCGAGCTTCCCGATCAGGTTTGCCGACAGGCCCTTGCTCTTCGCGTACGCGTTCAACCGGAGCAGCGGCGTCTTGCCGATCAAGTCCGTAAGGCTTTGTGCTATTGCCATTTCAAACCTCCTTATAAAATCATCCGACTAATATTAACATATATGTTTTCTAGGATTATTTCCATTCTACCGGCACGCCGCGGCTTTGTCAATAGGAAAATAAAAAATTTATCATATTATTTTTATATGTAATCTATGTTGACTTTTCGCGCAAATTGCGGTATTTTATTATATGAGGAAACGCTGCGCTTCGATCGGTGCTTCCCGCATTCAATTTTGGCTCCGTCCAAAATTGAAGCGCCAAAGGCGCACTTCAATTGTTGAACGGATGTTTTTAGGGGACAAGGGCTTCTGCGCTCCTACGTGTGCCCGGAGCGAAGCGAACGGGTATCCCCGTTTGCGCCTTTTGCAAACGGTTGTGTACACAGGGGGACGGTTCTTTTGTGTATTGGGCAGGTTTGGCACTGTGGCCCGTGCCGGTAAATCGCGCAATTCCAACATTGTATGTGTTACACAAATGAACCGTCCCCCTGTGTTCTGCGCCCAATGCCGACTTTTTCAGTGGCCTCCCGTAGAGGCGGGGGACTGACGCCGTCGTTCAATTTTGGCTCCGCCCAACATTCGGCTTCGCCTCATTCCTCCGTTCGCCCGAGGCTCACTTCGCTGTCCTGTTTTACACTGCGGCTAAAGCCGCGTAAAACAGGCAATTTTGAAGCGCCAAAGGCGCACTTCAATT
>JAITKU010000241.1 GCA_031278255.1 Eubacteriales Family XIII. Incertae Sedis bacterium
AATGCACAAAACAGATTGAACAATTTGAGTGCGCTCCGCGCTCAAATTTGGACGGAGCCAAATTTGAACGACGGCGTCAGTCCCGCGAATGTCTGCGCTGCGCTCCGCGCCCCTCCCCCGAGCGCATTATAATACTGTACATTATGATACTATAACAGTACGGTTTACAATCTCAACCGTTCACAGCAAAGCGTAGCAAAGACCGTGCCGGTACCGCCGCGATGTTCGCGCCGTGACACTTCGCGTCGCGCGTCGCGGGCCGATTCGGACCGAGAGACGGGAAGCGCGCGTACGCGCTTCCGCAAACCGTTTGTTTTCAACGATTATGCGGCTTCATTTCGCCGCGTCTGTCGCGGACGTATTATCCGGTTATTCCCGATTTTCGATTCCGGATCGCGAAACCAAACCGCCCGCCCGCTTCATTATTGAGAAATTCCGCTTCATATGTGGAGCAAAAACGCTTGTTTTTCGATGCCCGTTGTAGTAAAATTGCGTTATGCAGAACAATTACAAGAAAGAATACCTGCAATATGCGTTTTTCATCGGAAGTTCCGAAGAGCTGTTCCCCTGCGACGAGGGGACGCGCAAGTTTCTCGGAGGGGTCAACCGCGACGCGGTCCTGACGCACCTGCTGTCTTTGCGGTTCTTATCCTCCGTAACGGACTCGACTGTAATACTCGGCGGGACAAGTTATAATTTGCGGCTGACTACGCTTCCGCGCGGTTTTTTTGCGCCTTTCCTCGCGGGATTCAGCCCCGAATACTTGGTCACAATGCACAATCAGGCGCATATCGCGTCGATCATCCGGGAACTGAAAAGCGTGCAGTATCGGCCGGAGTCGTTCTCGGAACTGTTCGAGGATATTCCGAATCCGATGTTCGTTGACGACGCGGACGGCAACATCCTCTACTTGAACAAGGAGTACGAGAAGTTCTCGGGTATCGCCTACGATCGCATGGTTGGGCAGAAGCTCTCGGATTTCGCGGGCATGGGCGTGCTTCAGCCGACCATCTCACCCACGATCCTGTTGAGCAAGAACGAGATCACGGTGATACAGACGATCAGCGGCAAGAAGAATATGGTTATCTCGGGCTTTCCGATCTATAACGACACGGGCGAGCCTTTCCTGATCCTGACGTGCGCCAACAGGATATCGGGCATGACGGACCTGAGCAAGGCGGATGTGTCCGAGACCAATCTGGGCGAGCAGTTTGCGAACGAGGTGGGCGGGGGAGACGCGTCGTCGATCAGCGTCATCGCCGAGAGCGACGCAATGCGAACGGTGCTGAACGACAGCGTGGCGATCGCGCAGTATCCGGTGCCGGTGCTTATTACGGGCGAATCGGGCACGGGCAAGGAGATCATCGCCAATGTCATTCACGCGTCGAGCAGATGGCGCAACAGGCCCTTTGTCAAGATCAATTGCAGCGCGATATCGCCGTCGCTGTTCGAGTCGGAGCTGTTCGGTTACGAGGGCGGCGCCTTTACAAGCGCGTCCGCCAAGGGCAAGCCGGGCTTGCTCGAAACCGCGGACGGCGGCACGCTCATGCTGGACGAGGTGGGCGATATGCCGATCGAGACCCAGGCCAAGGTGTTGCGCGTCCTGCAGAGCGGCGAGTTTTACCACGTCGGCGGCACGAAGCTCATACGGGTGAATGTGCGCGTGATCGCTTCGACGAACAAGGACCTCATCGGCATGACGCGTTCCGGGCGCTTCCGCTCGGACCTGTTCTTCCGCCTGAACACCATCTCGATCAATATTCCGCCGCTGCGCGAGCGAGCGGCGGACGTGGAACCGCTCATCCGACACTATACATATATGTGCAACAAGCTGTACGGAACGAACAAGGATTTCTCGCCGGAGCTTATCGAACTCGCGCGCGGTTACGCGTGGCCGGGCAATGTGCGCGAACTTGAGAACATCGTCAAGCGTTTGGTCATTACCTGCACGGAGGATGTGCTGACCCCGGAGAATTTTTACTCGAAGTACGGAGCGGAGTACGATATGAGCGTGAATGCGATATCGGATACGCAGGCGCCGCGCGTCCCCGCGACAGGCGGCCCGATTTCCATGAAGTCTTTGGTGGAGAGCTATGAGCGTATCCTGATCGAGTCCGCCCTCACGAGGGCCGGCAATACGCGCGCCGCCGCAAGGCTTCTGGGTATCAGCCAAGCGACCCTCCTCCGCAAACGCTCCGGAATCACGTGATCTTTTCGGCCAAAAGGCGCGCCTGTCGTTTGGCCCGGGGGGTTTGCGGGAACAAGAACTTTGCCCGCTTCCCCTTGCACGTAATTCAGACCGTTCCGCCGAGCTGCGTCAACCGCGATGATACGAACAACCCGAAAAGCGCGATTTACGGGGGCGTTCGCCGCGCAAGGGTATCGAGCCAATCTTGGAAACACGCGATGCGCGTGATGTTCAGGAAGCATATCGATTCGCTTGCGCTCGGTCAGAGAACGAAAGATTTGGCGGCCTATGTTTTGGCGCAGATCCCAGACGGCATTCCGATCGGCAAGGAGGAACTGAAGAGCAAGATACGCGAAGTGATCAATCTCGCGTCTGCGGACGCGAAGAAGCCGATTATTCCCGATGCCGCTTACGATAAGATAAAGAAAGTCGTTCGGGACGAGGTAAAAGAATGGAACACCGTGGACGATACGGAATCGGAACTGCGGTTGATCGAGGAGTTGAAGAGCGTCCTCGCGCGCTTTGATCCGGCGATCCGTGACGCCAAGAACGTAAACGGCATCTTGAAAGCGACAGACGCCGCAATCGCCGTTTCCGGCGATAAGGACAGCGAACAGCGCATAACCTTTGAACGCGAGGTGCAAAACGCGCTCCTGTCCTCCCCGATCATCGAAGCCTTGACGGACACGGCCTCGGACGCGCTGTTTTTCATAGGCAAGCAGGAGGCGGTCAACATCACAGACCTTACCCTTGATTTTATCAAGACCGGGAAAAAACCCGCAAGGGACCGGGTGCGGGAGGCGCTGAACTACTATCCCAAGGGCGGAGGCCTGTCCTGCTTCGCAGTCGATGTGGCGCTGTTCGGGCGCATGGTCGCAAAGGCCCCCGAGTTGAACGTTGACGCTTCGGCGCAGATCGCCCACGCAATATCGACACATTATGTCGAAAAGGAGTTCGATTTCTTCACGGCCATGGACGACCGCGCGGCGGCGAACAAGACGGGCGCGGAAATGATCGGGGATATAGCGTTCAATTCCTCGACGCTCTACCGCTACGCGACGCTTGCGGTTCACGAACTGTACGAGCAACTGGCGCAGAACGCGGACGCGACGGCGAAAGCGACCGCGGAGTTTATCCGGGCCTTTGTATTCTCGATGCCGGACGGCAAAAGAAACAGCTTTGCCAACTACACGACGCCCGACGCGGTTTACGCGGCGATCCGGGACGACAGGCCCGTCAACCTTGTGGGCGCGTTTGAGAACCCCGTGCAAGAGGAAAACGGGTACGTGTCCGTTTCGATGAAACGATTCCGCGAATACGCGCAAAACGTCTACGCGCACTTTGTCGCAAAACCCAAGAAAGCCTATACCATCGCATGGGACAGCGCGTTTGAGGCGCTCGGCGACGCGAGTGATTCAAATGCGCTGCCGGAGCGCATTGCGGCGGATGTCAAGGCGGCCCTCTGATGCGTACCCTGCTTCTGCGACTCGCCGCGCCGCTTCAGTCCTGGGGCGCGGACAGCAAATTTACGAAGCGCGTAAGCCGGCGCGAGCCGACGAAATCCGGCGTGATCGGACTGTGCGCCTGCGCGATGGGTATCCGGCGCGGAGACACCGACGCGATCACCGCGCTGGCCGCGCTGCGCTTCGGCGTGCGGATCGACCAGCCCGGAACGCTGCTGCGGGATTACCACACAGCGCACAAAGAAGCGTTTTGGACAACGGGCAAAACGGATCCTTTCGTATCGGAACGCTATTATCTCGCGGACGCCGTATTCCTCGCCGGACTCAGCGGTGACGACTGGGAATTGCCGGAAACGATCGAGGCCGCGATGGGCGCGCCCAAGCTTCCCCTCAGTCTGGGCAGGCGTTCCTGCCCGCCGACCGAAGAACTGTCTCTCGGACTGCGCGACGCGGACCTCAAAGACGCGCTCTGCGAAGAGCCTTGGCACGCAAGCGAATGGTACAGGCGCAAAAACAGACCCGCCTCGCTCGAAATCGTTTGCGATGCGGAGGACGACGCGAAAAAAGGCATCCTCGCCCGCGACTTGCCGCTGTCGTTTCACTTTGGGGACAGGCGCTACGGCTTGCGTTTCACCGTGCGCACAACCTGCGCCGTCGCGTCGCTCGTCACTACCGCACATGATCCGTTTACCGCGTTTGGAGGTGATTTGTGATGTATCTTTCGCGTATCGAGATCAACCGGCGCAGGCGCGAAACCTTGCACGCGCTGGAATCGCCCCAGATTTTACACGCCGCGATCGAGGCTTGCTTCCCGTCCGCGGACGGGGCGAAAATCCGAAATCTTTGGCGAATTGACACCTTGGGCCGTTCGATGTATCTGCTGCTGCAGAGCGAGAACAAGCCGGATTTTACGCATATTATCGAACAGTTCGGATGGGCGGGGCAATCGTGGGAAACGGAAGCGTACGCCGACTTCCTGTCTCGCCTGCAAGAAGGTCAGGTATGGCAATTTCGGCTGCGGGCGAATCCGACGTACAGCATAAGTGTCGGGAAAAACGTTCGCGGCAAGGTCGTATCGTACACGGAGACGCACCGGCAAAAAAAATGGCTCGCCGATCGCGCGGCGAAATACGGATTCGAGATCGTGCGGAAGCCGTATGCGCAGGCGGACGAACCGGCCGCGGAAAAAGCGCCTCTGTACGATGATTGCCGGAATTTCGGCAAGGACCTGCTTTTTGACATAACGTTGCGCGAAACCGAAAAATTTTGGCGTCAAGGAACACTTGTAACCGTTGAAACGGCTGTGTTTGAGGGTGTTTTGCGCGTCACTTGCGCGGCGGCGCTCATGCGCGCGATACAAAACGGAATCGGTCGCGCAAAGGCCTATGGCTGCGGGCTGTTGACGCTCGCGCCGCAGAACGAGGCGTAGGCTTTCCGGTTGCCGCGCAAACGCGGCGCGGGCTTCACGGCGGACGAACGCAGCGGATGAACGGCGAAATTCCTGTTGCCGTATCGGAATCCTTGGTGCATAATAGACATATGAAACCTGTAAACATCTACACGGACGGCGCGTGTTCGGGCAACCAACACAAGGCCAATATCGGCGGTTGGGGCGCGATACTCGAATACGCCGGACATGAAAAGGAACTCTTCGGCGGCGAGGCGAACACCACGAACAACCGCATGGAAATGACGGCTTTGCTCGCCGCGTTGCGCTGTCTGAAAAAGGAGGGCCTGCACATACGCGTGTTCGCGGACAGCGCCTATCTCCTGAACTGTTTTCGCAACAAATGGTACGTGAGCTGGAGGCGCAACCATTGGAAAACAGCCAAAAACGCGCCTGTGGAAAACCGCGATCTGTGGGAAGAACTGCTGACTTTCCTCGACCTTTACAGCTTTTCTTTCTTCAAGGTGAAGGGACATGTGAATCCGGACGGGGCGGAGACCGCCCTGCGCGCGGCCTACGAAAAATTCCTTGAACAGAACGGCCGCGACTTCGATTATAATGACTTTCTGCACGCCACGACCATGAACAATCGCGCCGATGCGCTCGCGGGACGCGGGATCGCCCAAGTGCGCGCGGAAACAAACGAGGCGACCGATCCAAAAAAGGACGGGGCGGGGTGCCCGCGGTGAAAAAACGGCGCGGGCAACGCCGCTCGGCCGAGGCCCGTTTCGCTTTACCGACGATTTTTCAGACTCCGCAGCAGTTCGATCAGGCCCTCGAGTTCTTCCCTGCTGTAGTAGCTGAGTTCTATGCTGCCGCGGTTCCCGCGATTGTTGATGCGGACTTTCGTCCCCAATATGCCGTGCAAGTCCTCCTCGACAGCGCGTATTTCCGCATTCTTCGCGCGGGGCTTCGGCTTCGCGCCGTTCTTGCCGTCGGCAAAACGCGGATCGGCGGCCAAGGTCTCCGCCTCTCTGACCGAACAGCCGTGTTCCGCCAGATACGCGGCCAGTTTGCTCTGCTTTTTGGAATCGCCGAGGGCGGCAATGGCTTTCCCGTGCCCGCCGCTCAAGCGCCCGTCCGCCATGTAGTCACGCACATCCTCCGGCAGACGCAAAAGCCGAAGCGCGTTTGCGATATAGGGCCGGCTTTTACCGACGCTCTTCGCCAGTTCCTCCTGCGTGAATCCAAAGGCGTCCAGCGCCTGTTTGAGCGCGACGGCCTCCTCGATGGGGTTCAAATCCTCCCGCTGTATATTCTCTATCAACGCGAACAATATGCGCTGTTCCTCGCTGATCTCGCGCACAATGCAGGGGACGTCTTTGAGACCCGCCTTTTTTGCGGCCCGCCAGCGCCTTTCCCCGGCCACAAGTTCAAAGCCGACGGCGGACGCGCGCACGATGAGCGGCTGTATTACGCCGTGCGTCTTTATCGAAACGGCGAGATCGTCGATCGCTTCCTCCTTGAAGTGCGTGCGCGGCTGTTTCGCGTTGGGTTTGATCTCGTGAATATCTATGTAACGCACGTGCGCCGCCGCATCGCCGGCCTTTTCACGATCCACGGGCACACCGGTTCCCGCCTCTTCAAACAGCGCGCCGAGGCCCCTGCCGAGGCCCCTGCCGTTTGCCGCGCTCATAGCCGGTTTTCCTCAAGTTCTAAAAATTCTTCCGCGAATTCCGTGTAAGCCTCCGCGCCCTTTGATTTCGGATCGTATTCCGTAATGGGCATCCCGTAACTCGGCGCCTCCGCAAGCCTTACATTTCTTGGAATTACCGTGGCGTACACCTTCTCGCGAAAATACTTCTTGACCTCTTCCACCACCTGAATCGACAAGTTTGTCCTGCCGTCGAACATGCTCAAAATAACACCTTGAATTTCCAAATTTGGGTTTAAACTCTTCTTTACCAGGTCGATCGTACTCATAAGCTGGCTCACACCCTCAAGGGCATAAAACTCGCATTGTATCGGGATCAGTACGCTGTCCACCGCCGTAAGCGAGTTGATCGTAAGCAGACCGAGGGACGGCGGACAATCTATAAAGATATAATCGAATTCGCCCCTTATCCTGTCCAGCGCCTTTTTCAGCCGTTTTTCTCTCCCCTCGAGTTGTACGAGTTCGATCTCCGCGCCGGCCAGTTCCACGCTGGCGGGCAACACTTTGAGCGTTTCAATGCTCGTATCCAAAACGGCCGCCATCGGATCGGCGTTTTCATCTATCAAAACCTCATACATGGTTTTTTCGAGGTTTTTCTTGGATATTCCGATTCCGCTTGTCGTATTCCCCTGTGGATCAATATCCATAATCAGAATGTGTTTCCCGCGCAGGGCCAAACACGCGGCCAAATTGATATTGGTCGTGGTTTTGCCCACCCCGCCTTTCTGGTTGAATATTGCGATAGCCTTACCCAATGTTGTCCCCCCTTTCCGTCAGGATAACCGCTTGCTCTTTCTCCATACAGCGATTATATAACATTTCTCTTCACATTGCCAGCCTTTAAGTAAATTTTCTCGACATCCCGCGAAAAATTTCTCCCGATGTTTCACGTGGAACACCGGGGGATGCAAAAAACGGCGGTTTTGCGGAACCGTGTGTTTCCCGCGGGAACTGCGCTTCCGCCCTTGCGCCGCCTGCCTTGTGCCGATGTTTCACGTGGAACACGGGTCGTCGTTGCGAGGCTCGCCCCGCCCATTCCTTTGGGATACGCGGGATCGGAGCGTTTTGTTTATATGAAACACAAGGAGGGGACGGAGGCTTTATGCGAACCGCACAAAACCTCCGTCCCCTCCACGGGCCACCGCCGGAGCCTCTCTGCCCGAGCGGGTTTTTGATTTTCCGACGATCAATTATCACTTTCAATTTTGGCTCCGTCCAAAATTGAAGCGCCAAAGGCGCACTTCAATTGTTGAACGGATGTTTTGAGGGGACAAGGGCTTCGCCCGCCGCCCCTCAAAACATAGGCGTCAGTGGG
>JAITKU010000200.1 GCA_031278255.1 Eubacteriales Family XIII. Incertae Sedis bacterium
GTTGCGATATTCAGGAGGTGATATATCATAGCTATACATGTATTAATCAGCTGTATTGTCGGAGTGCTTGCCGCAGCCATCGGGCTGTTGATTGGATATATACTCAGAAAATCTAAGGCGGAAAAGACAATCGGCAGCGCCGAACAGTTCGCGAAGAATATCGTTTTGGACGCGGAAAACAAATCGGAGGCCATGAAAAAAGAATTGCTCATGGAGGCCCGTGAGGAGGTTCATCTGCTGAAAGACGAGGTGGACCGGGAGATCAAGGAGAGAAGATCCGAGATTCAAGAGGCGGAAAAACGCATCATCCAGAAAGAAGAATCCATCGAAAAAAAAACGGAGAACCTGGAGCGGAAAGAAGAGAATTTCCAGAAAAAAGAACAGGGCCTGATCGACAAAGAAAACGAGTTGGACGCGCAGCTCGAGAGGCAACACGCGGAACTCGAGAGGATATCCGGCTACACCTCGGAGGAGGCCATGCAGTTGCTTTTGTCGAATTTGGAAAAGGAGATCCGGGTTGAGGCCTCGATCCTGATCAAGGATATAGAAACGAAAGCCAAGGAAGAGGGGGAAAAGAAAGCCAAGGAGATCATCAGCGGCGCCATACAGCGTTGCGCGGCGGATCATGTGGCGGAGAGTACGGTTTCCGTCGTACCCATTCCGAACGACGATATGAAGGGGAGGATCATCGGCCGCGAGGGACGCAACATCCGGGCCATCGAGACGCTTACGGGCATCGATCTGATCATCGACGACACGCCGGAGGCCGTCATACTGTCGGGCTTCGATCCCGTGAAGCGCGAGATCGCGCGGCTGTCGCTCGAAAAGTTGATCGTGGACGGGCGGATACATCCCGCCCGCATAGAGGAGATGGTCGAAAAGGCCGAGCGGGATGTGGCGAACACGATCAAGGAAGAGGGCGAGCAGGCGACTTTCGAGGTCGGCGTACACAACCTGCATCCCGAACTCATCAAACTCCTCGGGCGGCTGAAATACCGGACCAGCTACGGGCAGAACGTGCTGAAGCATTCCGTCGAGGTGGCGCATCTCGCGGGCCTGATGGCGGGGGAACTCGGCCTCGACGCCAAGGTGGCGAAACGCGCCGGGCTGTTGCATGACATAGGCAAGGCGATGGATCACGAGGTCGAGGGCACGCACGTGGATATCGGCATCGATATCCTGCGCAAATACAGGGAGTCGGAATCCATCATCAACGGCATGGCCGCGCACCACGGGGACTATGAGCCGAAGAGCCTCGAAGCGGTATTGATTACGGCGGCGGACGCGCTTTCCGCGGCGAGGCCCGGCGCGCGGCGCGAGACGCTCGAAACCTATATCAAGCGCCTGCATAAACTCGAGGATATCGCGAACACGACAAAGGGCGTGGAGCATTCCTACGCGATTCAGGCGGGACGCGAGATACGCATCATAGCGAAGCCGGATGAGGTCAGCGACGATGAGATCGCTTTTCTGGCCCGCGAGATCAGCAAGAAGATCGAAAGCGAACTCGAATATCCGGGGCAGATCAAGGTCAATGTCATTCGCGAGACGCGGGCCGTCGATTACGCCAAATAGCGGACTTTCGCGCTTCCCCGAAGCGGCGGACGCGACGCGGACCAAGGAGCAGGGTATGCAGGGGCTTTGCGCATACCCTGTGTTTTTATGAGACGGAGAAATGAGCATATATCTGGATAACGGCGCCGCGACGCGGCCCTACGACGAGGTGATCGCGTGCATGGACTCGGTCATGCGCGAGACCTACGGCAATCCCTCCGCCCTGCACGGCGCGGGCTTCGCGGCGGAGAGACTCGTGCGGGAGGCGCGCGAACGCGTCGCGGCCCTGCTCGGCGCGGACGTCGCGTGCGCGGTGTTCACCTCCGGCGGCACCGAATCAAACAATACGGCGATTCTCGGCGGCGCGCGCGCGCGCCGCCGGCAGGGGCGACGCGTGATTACGACGCGCGCGGAACACCCGTCCGTACTCGAAAGCTGCGCGGCACTCGCCGCCGAGGGCTTTGAGATCGCCTTTGCCGAGGTGGACGGGGAGGGGCGCGCGATTCCCGCGTCCGTGGAAGCCTTGGTGAACGCGGACACGATCTTGATATCCTGCGCGCACGTGAACAACGAAACCGGCGCCATTCAGCCGGCGGAAGCCGTCTGCGCGATCGCGAGGGACTGCGAGCGGCGCACGGGCAAGCGGATAGCGGTGCATGTGGACGCCGTGCAGTCTTTCGGCAAACTGCCCCTCGAAGCCTTGGCGCGCCGCGCGGACCTCATATCCGTAAGCGGCCATAAGCTGCACGGACCAAAGGGCGTAGGCGCGCTCTTCGTCGGGCGGGACATCCGCGTAAAACCCCTGCTCGTCGGCGGGGGACAGGAGCGGGGCCTGCGCTCCGGCACGGAGAACGTGCCGGCCATAGCGGGCTTCGGTCTGGCCGCGCACAGGGCGCGCGCGGACCTGGCCGCGCGCGCGGAAAAAGCGTCCGCCTGCAAACGGCGTCTGCTCGCGGCGCTTACGGCGGGAGCGGGCGAGATCAGGCTGAACGGACCCGGCGGCGCGGAGGCTTCCCCGTACATTTTGAACGTGAGCTTTCTCGGCGTGAGGGGCGAGGTCCTGTTGCACGATCTCGAACAGCAGGGCGTATTCGTTTCCGCGGGCGCCGCCTGTTCCGCAAAAAAAAAGGGCGGGAGCCACGTGCTGGCGGCGATGGGACTTTCGCGGGCGGAAAGCGAGGGCGCGATACGCTTCAGCTTCGGCGATTTCAATACGGAAGAGGAGGCGGATCGCGCGGCGGAGGCCGTATGCGCGGCGGTCGCGCGCTTTCGGAAACGCGGGCGGTACAGATAAGCGGCCGCCCCGGAGGAACAATACATGAACGGAATATCGGATGACCGTAATATATTTATCGTAAGGTGCGGGGAGGTCGCGCTCAAGGGCATGAACAAGCCCTATTTCGAGCGCATGCTCGCGGAGCGCGTGAAAAAGTTGCTGCGCCGCTATGAGAACGTCGATGTCAAGCGCAGCGACGGCCTCCTGTTCGTGCGGGCCGACCGCGCGCACGCGCGCGAGGCGATTCTGGCGGAGATCGGCAAGGTATTCGGCGTTTCGTCCGTAAGCCCGGCCGTGGAAACGCTCTCCGATCTGGACGCGATCGGCGCGGCGGCGGCCGCTTTTTTGCGCGAGCGGGCGGAGAAAGACGGGATCGGGACCTTTAAGATAGAAGCCAAGCGCGCCGACAAGCGCTTTCCCGTCAAGTCCCCCGAGATCGCGAGCCGCGTCGGCGCGTATGTACTCGGGGTTTGCAAGGATTTGCGGGTGGATGTCCATAGGCCCGACTGCCGGCTTTTCGTGGATGTGCGCAAGGAATACAGCTATCTGTACGCGCAGAAGTTCGCGGGCTTCGGCGGCCTGCCGCTCGGCACGAACGGCAAGGGCCTTTCGCTGTTCTCGGGCGGTATCGACAGCCCCGTCGCGACTTTCATGATGGCGCGGCGCGGTATGCGCGTCGAGGCTGTGCATTTCCACTCGTTTCCGTATACGAGCGAACGCGCGCGTGAAAAGGTCGAAACGCTCGCGCGTACGATCGCCGTTTACTGCGGCCGTTTCGACCTGCACGCGATCAACCTTTTGCCCGTGCAGGAACAGCTCGCGGAGCGCTGCCCGGAAGAGGAAATGACGATCTTGCTGCGGCGCTTCATGCTGCGGATCGCGGAGAGGGTGGCGATCGAAACGGGTTGCGGCGTGCTGATCACGGGGGAAAATCTCGGGCAGGTCGCCAGCCAGACGGCAGAGGCCCTCATCGTTACGGACGAGGCGGTCAAGCTGCCCGTCATGCGTCCGCTGATCGCGTTTGACAAGACGGAGATCATCGATAAGGCGAAAGAAATCGGGACCTATGAAACCTCCGTACTGCCCTACGCGGATTGCTGCACGGTGTTTCTGCCGCGACATCCCGTCACAAAGCCCAAGATCGAGAGGATACGCAGGTCCGAAGCCTCGCTCGACGCGGAGGCGTTGATCGCGGCTGCGGTCGCCTCGCGGGAAACGGTCACGATCTATCCGGCGGTCTGAAAGCCGCGGCCATCGCCGCGAGTTCCCGCCTTGTCCTCTCCCACGGAAAGCCCGTCACGGTATGCACGTCGCCCACGATACGGTCCACGTGAACGCCGAAGCCGCCCTGCACGGCATAGCCGCCGGCCTTGTCAAAAGGCTCGCCGGACGCGATGTACGCCTCTATGACGCTCTGCGGATAATCCTTGAAAAACACCTGCGCCTCCTCGAAAAAGACGCGCTTTGACACGGGTTCGTCGCGGCGGCTTTCGCCCGCCCCGCCCCGCGCGCGGACGCAGACGCCGCGCAAAACGGCCACGCCGGTGCAGACCGTATGGTCGCTGTTTCGCAGGACATCAAGCATGCGGCGCGCTTCCTCGCGAGACGCCGGCTTTCCGAATATCCCGGTCCCTTCCCTGTATACCACGGTGTCCGCGGCTATGACAAAGGGCGGCGCGCCGCCCCGGTTTTCCCGGGACGCGCCGTAAGTCCCTGCGGAAGCGAGGGCCTTCTTCAGCGCCAGATACATGACGGCCTGCCGCACGCTCAGGCCGCAGGGTATGCTTTCGTCGATGTCGGCGGGCAGCACGACGGGATCGATGCCGTGCGCGCGCAACATCTCTATGCGCCGCGGCGAACCCGAGGCCAGCACGACGGGAATACCCGCGAGGAAAGAAATATCCGCGCTCATTCCGTAAGACCGTTCCATCTTTCGCTGTCGCGATTCCATTCCTGAAAATCGAGAACCGCCGTCGCGATACGATCCAGACCGAGTACGGCGACGATCTCGGCGTTTTCGTCGTAGACGGGCATAAAGGCCGACCAAACCGGGTCGTTCTCCTCGTATTCCCACGCGAACATTTCTACGGTTCCGCGTCCCGCAAAGGCTTCGCGTATCGCGTGGGTCGCCTCGCGCTCCTCGCCCGCGGGAGGCGGCGTACCCTTCGACGCGCACAGGCTGATCCGGCACGTGCCCGCCTCCGCGTCGTAATCGCAGAGCAGATAGGCGTTGCGCGCGCGCGCGCGTATGCGCATTTCTTCAAGCAAAGCCAGCTGTTCGTCGTAGCGGGGATAATTGTGTTCGAGTCCGGAGGCCGTCATATCCCTGTACCAGTTCGCAAACTTTCCGTTCAGGCTGCTTCCGCCGGATTTCACATTGCTCAGCGCGCGCTCCATGACCGTTTTGATTCTGTCGGGTATGAGGAGTTCCCCCTTGTCGTCGTATTTGGGTTTGCTTCCGAAACAGCCGGCCAGTGCCGGCGCCGCAAGGCAAAGAAGCAGCAGGATCGCGACGAATCTTCTGCGCGGCGTAATGCGTCCGCCGCGATTCAAATTCGGCTCCGTCCGAATTTGAGCGCGGGAAGCACCCAAATTGTTGAACGGATGTTCCGCGGGGTTAGGGGCTTCGCCCGCCGCCCCGCAGAACACAGCCGGCGGGGGATTGCAAGCCCACGCGGGCCGGATGAAGCGCCGGTCCCCATGCCCAAAGTTACCATTCAAACCCCACGCAATTTTTGCCCATCTCGGAACCTGCCGGTCTATATCGGCTTCCTCACGCAGCTTTGTGTGCGCTCCGGGAGCCACCTCCGCTGTCCGTTTTGTCTGCCGAAGCGGAGCTTCGGGGCAAAAAGGCAACCGGTCCGGCAGAACCCGATCTGAACACGCGTGCCCGGAAGGGTACTGTACCCTGAACGGGTAAAAATATCGCGGCGTTTGAATCGTTTCGATTGAACCTTTGAACAGTGACATGCGTCCTCCTCCTGCGCAAAACAGCCCCACAAGAACAGCCCCACAAGAACAGCCTCCGAAGTCCGGCCCCAAGCCTCGCCCGGGGGCGGCTTGTTACGGCAATATGAGTGTATCATATTATCTGTTTTTAAGCAAGACTTACACATCTTTCGCTCGTTGCACAGACCCTTAAAAACCGGGGCGGACAGGGCGTTCTTCCTTGACC
>JAITKU010000118.1 GCA_031278255.1 Eubacteriales Family XIII. Incertae Sedis bacterium
CAGATCGGGTTCTGCCGGACTATTTGGCTCCCGGAGCGTACACAAAGCTACGTGAGGAAGCCAATATAGGCCGGCAGGTTCCGAGATGGGCAAAAATTGCGTGGGGTTTGAATGGTAACCGTCCGCTTCGCGCGGGAAGTGGTTTTGCGCATAAAGCCTTGTTATATCGCGCATATTGCGGTATACTGACTATTGGAAAGCACGGCTGCGTTTTGCCGGCCGACGCGATGCGGCGCCCCGGCTTTCGGGAGAATGACAAAGTATGCAAAGAATATTCTGTTTGAGCGCCTTGGTGTTTCTGCTGTCGGGCGCGCTCTCGTCCTGCGGCGGTTCCGGCCCCGCGCGGATTACGGACACGTTCATGGAAATCCTGGGCGAACCCGCCTCGGAGCAAACTATCGAAAAGGCGAACGCGTATCTCAAAGCCAATCTCGCGAGTCTGAACCGGGAGCAGGCGGGGGAATTGTTGCTCCTTTGGGAGGAGTACGCGCTGAATTACGACAACGCTTCGGTCGATTACAGCCGTCTCATCGACGAATACGCCGCCGAAATACCGGATTATATGACGGCCCTGTTTGAATACAAAGACCTTGAGCAGCGGCGGCCCATCATCTTCGACGCCACCTTGCGGGTCGATTGGCGGGAACTCGCTTCGCGGACGCTGGCGCTCGAGGACTACATCGGGACGCAGCGCGAAAACGAGGCGGTACGGGACGAGGCGCTGTGGCTCTACAAGCGCTATGTCAACGCCCTGTTGATGGGCGCGAGCAATTCTCCCGTCTTTGATTACGGGACGCATGAATTTTCAAGGGAGCTGCTCGCGCAGTACGACGTGATTCTGTCGGAACGGCCGGACTCGGCGCTGGCGGCGGTGCTGAAAGAATACGAGACGTATTTGGCGGGACTCGGATATGTCCTCGAATACGATCAAAAGGAGGAGAGCGCCAAGTTCTTTGAAACCTGCAGCCGCCTCGTATCGGAGGCCGAGCGGCGTGCGAGCGGCGCGGAAGAAACGCATTGACGATCATCAAAACGGAGAACCTCGTCTTTGAATACAGGAAAGACGATACGTCGCCGCCGATCAAAGCCATCGGCGGCGTCAGCATAAATATAGAAGAGGGCAGCTTTACCGCGATCATCGGCAGAAACGGCTCCGGCAAGTCCACCTTTGCGAAGAACATCAACGCCCTGCTCCTGCCGAGCGAGGGCGCCGTCTTGGTGGACGGCTTTCGCACCTCGGACGAGGGCGCGCTGTGGGAGGTCCGCCGCCGCGTCGGCATGGTGTTTCAAAATCCGGACAACCAGATCGTTTCGGCCATCGTCGAGGACGATGTGGCTTTCGGGCCGGAGAACCTCGGGCTGGCGCCGGACGAGATCAGGCGGCGTGTGGCGGACGCGCTGCGCGCCGTGGATATGTACGAGGAACGGGCGAAATCGCCGCACATGCTGTCCGGCGGACAGAAGCAGCGCGTGGCGATCGCGGGCGTTGTCGCCATGCGTCCGCGCTGTATCGTTTTCGACGAGCCGACCGCCATGCTCGATCCGAAAGGACGCCGCGAGGTGATGGATATCCTGTTGCGCCTGCACAGGGACGGCGTGACGGTCGTGCTGATCACGCACTTTATGGAAGAGGCCGTCAAGGCGGATCGCGTCGTGATTTTGGACGCCGGCAAGGTCGTTTTGGACGGACCGCCCGCGGAGATATTCCGGCGTTCGGACGAAATCCGCGCGCTTCATCTGGACGTTCCGCTGACGGTGGAACTCTGCGACAGGCTCAGGCGGCGGGGGCATGACATCCCCGCGGATATCATCGATGTCGAAGAAATGGTTGCGTATTTATGTCGATAAAAGTCAAGGAACTCGTCCACGTTTACGGCGAGGGCACGCCCTACGAAACCTTGGCCCTTAATCAGGTGAGCCTCGAAATCGCGGACGGCGAGTTCGTCGGGCTGATCGGGCATACGGGTTCGGGCAAATCCACCCTCGTACAGCATCTGAACGGACTTTTGAAGCCCAAATCGGGGCAGGTGTTCATCGGCGACGCGGAAATCAGCGCGAAAGGCGCGAAGCTGACCGATATTCGCAGGAAGATCGGTCTGCTGTTCCAATACCCGGAATATCAGCTTTTCGAGGAAACCGTATACAAGGATATCGCGTTCGGCCCCGCGAATCTGGGGCTTTCCAAGGAGGAAACGGACGAGCGCGTCCGGGAGTCCATGGCCGTCGTCGGACTCGACTTCGACGCTTTCGCGCAGCGTTCCCCCTTTGATCTCTCGGGCGGGCAGAAGCGCAAGGCGGTGATCGCGGGCGTGATCGCCATGCGGCCCGAGGTACTCATCCTCGATGAGCCGACGGCGGGTCTGGATCCGCGATCGCAGCGGGAAATGCTCGCGATGTTGGAGGGAATCAAGGAGAGCCGGCGCGTTATCGTGATCCTCATTTCGCACAATATGGGCGATGTCGCGCGCATGGCGGATCGCGTCGTCGTCTTAGACAAGGGCCGTGTCGCGCTCAGCGGCTCGCCCGCGGAGGTGTTCGCGCACGAGGAATTCCTGCGCTCGATCGGTCTCGGCCTGCCCCCCGTGACGGAGTTCATGCGCAGATTGCGGCTCGGCGGCGTCGATGTGGAGGGCAGCCTCCTTCATGTGGATGAGGCGGAGGAATCGCTGGACCGCTACCTGCGGAACTCGGGCGGCCGCGCGAAAGGGGGGAACCCGCAGTGATTCGGGATATCACAATCGGACAATATTATCCGGGCGACACCCCGGTGCATCGCCTGGACCCCAGACTGAAGATCACGGTTACATTGGTCTTTATCGTCACGCTCTTCATCGTGCGCGATTTTTTGGGCTATGCCGTCGCGATCGCGGCGCTCGGCGGCGTCATAGCCGTGTCGCGCGTGCCCCTGCACTTCATTCTGCGCGGGCTTAAAGCCATATTCCTGATCATCCTGTTCACCTTTATGCTGAATATGTTCATGACCGCGGGCACGCCCCTCGTGAGGCTCGGGTTTTTGACGATTACGCGCGAGGGCCTGTACAACGCGGTGTTCATGGGCCTGCGGCTCGTGCTTCTCATCGTGGGTTCCTCGCTCTTGACACTCACGACGAAGCCGATCAAGCTGACGGACGGCATAGAGAGTCTGCTCGGACCGCTCCGCGTTTTCGGCGTTCCCGCGCATGAACTGGCCATGATGATGACGATCGCGCTGCGTTTCATCCCCACGCTGCTCGAGGAAACGGACAAGATCATGAAAGCGCAGATGGCGCGGGGCGCGGACTTTGAGAGCGGCAGCATTCTGCGGCGCGCGAAGAATCTGATCCCCATCCTCGTACCGCTCTTTATAAGCGCTTTTCGGATCGCGCAGGATTTGGCCATGGCGATGGAGGCGCGCTGTTATCGCGGCGGCGAGGGCCGCACGAAGCTGCACGCGCTGCGGTTTGGGAGGAGGGACGCGGTCGCAAGCCTGCTCACGGGCCTGTTCGTCGCGCTGATCCTGCTGGAACGCGTGTACGCGGACGCGATCTGCGCGGGCCTTGTGGCTTGGCTGTGAATGCGGACGGGAGAAAGGAGAATATGGACGAATACACAAACAAAGAAGCGATCGCGGCGCGGTCCGGCGGACGGCTCCGCTTTTTTGTACAGGCGGCCGTAATCGGCGCGGCCTACGCCGCTTTGACAACGGCGCTCGCGCCGCTCAGCTACGGTCCCGTGCAGTTGCGCGTTTCGGAGGCCTTGACCGTCCTCCCGTACTTTACGCCCGCGGCGATCCCCGGGCTTTTCGTGGGCTGTTTTGTGTCCAACATCATAAGCCCTTACGGGATCGTGGACGTGGTTTTTGGCAGTCTGGCCACCCTTTTGGCGGCCGGCGGAAGTTATCTGCTCAGGCGGCGGCGCATCCTCGCGCCCTTGCCCCCCGTCGTCTGCAACGCGGTCATCATAGGGGCCATGCTGTACTATGCCTACGGCGTGAACGCCTCCCTGCTCGCGAACATGCTCTGGGTCGGCGCCGGCGAAGCCATCGTGTGCTACGGCGCGGGTTATCCCCTCCTGCGCGTGCTGGAAAGCCGCAGGGGGATATTCGGCCCAAGATAGGGCGCGCGGCGGCGGGTTGCCGTCGCGCTCAGACCTCGAGGTCCGCGAGCCATATCCGCGCCGCGGCGTCGCTCGGCATACGCCAGTCGCCGCGCGGCGACAGGCTGACCGTGCCGACCTTGGGTCCGTCCGGTACGCAGCTGCGCTTGAATTGCTGCGAGAAGAATCTTTTGTAGAATACGGCGAGCAGGCGCCTTATCGTTTCGCGGTCGTAGTCGCCCGCGAAAGCGCGCGAAGCGATCGCGAGCAGCTTCGCGGGCCGCATACCGAAGCGTATCGTATAGTACAGGAAGAAGTCATGGAGGATGTAGGGTCCGATCGCGTCCTCCGTTTTTTGTGCGATCCGCCCGTCGGCGTCGGGCGGCAGGAGTTCCGGCGATATGGGCGTGTCGAGGATGCGCTTGAGCGTGCATACAAGGCGCGCGTTGTCGCTGCTGAAGTCCTTTTCCTCCGTTTCGCCCGCGAGCCGATGTTCCGTTACCCAGGCGATCACGAAGCGGACGAGGGTCTTGGGAATGCCGGCGTTGACGCCGTACATCGATATGTGGTCTCCGTTGTAGGTGGACCAGCCGAGCGCGGCCTCCGACAGATCGCCCGTGCCGACGACGATGCCGCCCGCAAGGTTCGCCACATCCATCAGTATCATGGTGCGCATCCGCGCCTGCGCGTTTTCGTAGGTGCGGTCGCGGACGACGGGATCGTGGCCGATGTCGTCGAAGTGCTTCAGCACGGTATCGCCGATCGGAATCTCGCGCGGGTCGGCGCCGAGCAGACGCGTGAGTTCGACGGCGTTCGCGCGGGTGCCCTCCGTCGTGCCGAAGCCCGGCATGGTGACGGCGATCATATCCGAGGGCGGCCGTCCGAGCAGCTTGAGGGTTTCGGCGCACACGAGCAGGGCCAAGGTCGAATCCAGCCCGCCCGAAACCCCGACGACGGGCCTGGTCGCGGGGCCCGCGTGTTCCAGCCTGCGGGCGAGGCCCGCCGTTTGGATGCGGAATACCTCGCAGCAGCGTTCATCGACGACGGCGGGCGAGTCGGGGACGAAAGGCGTCTTGGGGTAGGCGCGTATGAGTTCGTCGGCCTCCGTCAGCACGCGCAGCGGCGGAATGCACACCGTTTCGCAATCGCCGCGCCCGGCGAACGCCGCCGCGCAGTCCGCCATCGCTTTCGTCTGGCTGCGCTCGAACCGCAGTTTTTCGTAATCGATGTCGGCCAGAATCATGGCGCTTTCGCGCGCGAAGCGTTCGCTTTCCGCGAGCGGCACGCCGTTCTCCGCTATGATGTCGTGGCCGCCGAATACGAGGTCCGTCGTGGATTCGTGTACGCCCGCGGAGGCGTAGACGTAGCCGCAGATATTCTTCGCGCTGTCCTGCAGTACGAGCGCGCGCCGGAAAGCCGGCTTGCCGACGACCTCGTTGCTGGCGGAGGGGTTGAAGAGGATCAGGGCGCCGCTCAACGACAGCAGGGCCCCGGGCGAAACGGGCATCCACAGGTCCTCGCACAGTTCCATGCCGAAAGCCGGCCCGTCCGCGGCATCGCGAAAGAGCAGGCTGCCGAAAGGTATCTCCCGGCCGAGCGCGACGGCCCGCGTCCGTCTGCCCGCGAGCGCGGCGCCCGACGCGAACCAGCGCGCCTCGTAGAATTCTTTCGTGTTCGGCAGGAAGAACTTGGGGACGGCGCCGTGTATCTCGCCCCGCTGCACGAGAAGCGCGCAGTTGTACAGATGGTTTTCGACGCGCAGGAAAGCGCCGACGATCAGGGCGGACTTCAGCGCGGCGCTCTCCGCGACGAGTTCCGCCAAGGCGTCAAGCTGGCTGCGGTAGAGTTCCTCCTGATAGAAGAGATCGCCGCAGCTGTAGCCCGTCAGACAGAGTTCCGGGAAGAGCGCGACGCCGGCGCCCGCCGCCTCGGCCTTTCGCGCACAGCGCAGAATCTCCCGCGCGTTGTATTTCGTGTCCGCGAGTCTGAGCCTCGGCGTGATCGCCGCGACGCGGAGCATTCCGAGGTTTTTGTCGCTCATGGGGGCCTCCTTTGTTGTGGGTTTTTCCCTGCGGTCCTCACAGACCGCGCAAAACGGCAGTCCCCGTTCTAAAGACGGGGGATAGGGCGGCGCCGTTCACATGTCCTTTATGGAAAGTGCCTTGTACTCCGTCTTGTAATCCTCCAGTTGCGGGCGGATTTTCTCCGCCTTGGCTTTCAGCTTTTCCAAATCGATTCGATGCGGATTCCGTTTGACTTCCGCAAGCAGCGCGACGCGGTCCAATTCGCTCAGCGCAACGATGTTGATTTCATTTTGCCCCTTGCTGTCCCAATATCCGCCGATACGGGTCATGCGGCCCTCCTCTTCAAGCTTCTCCCTGAAATATTGCTCCAGCGACTGCCCGCTGAATTGCTCGTAATCGCGCCGGATCAGTTCGAGCAACAGATCGAAGCGGTTCGTTTCAACGAGCGCTTGTTGCGGATAGATAAAGCGAAACCAGAAACGCAGCCACGGATCCTGTATTTTCCATTTTATGTTTCTGCTTCCCGGTTTTGAGAACAGCGGCCTGTTTCGGACGATGAGACTGTGTACCTGCTCCAGGGTTTGCAGGTAGGCCCCCGTGTTCTTTCCGATAACGGAGTCTATTTCGCTCTGGGCGGTTTTGCCCGAGGCGATCAGTTGCAAAACGGAGAAATACGTGCCGTATTCCTTGCCGAATTCCGAAACCAGCAGGTCTTTCCCCTCGCTTATGAAAGGCGATCCGGGCGAAACCGCCGTCCGCAGCATGTTTTCGGCGTCCGCGGCGCCCGCGTCGAGCAGCCAGCGAATGTATTGCGGCAATCCGCCGCTCAATATGTAGAGGCAGAGCAGATCATCCGGCCCAAAGGACGGGCGCGCATCCGAAAGGATTTCCTTGAGGATGCGCGGACGAAAAGGCTGCAGCGTGATCTTGGACGTGAGCCGGCCGAACAGCGGTTCCTTTTGATTCTCGAACAATTTCACCATGAGCGAATAAACGGAACCGCACACGATGAGATTCAGCTTGGTCCGCTCCCTGTACCGATCCCAGAGGTTCTGCATATCGCCGAACACAGAGGGGTTGACGCGTTCAAATTCTTGAAACTCGTCCAAAACCAAGGTGAAAGGCTCCCTTTCCGCGTAGAGCAGCAACTGTTCAAACAGGTCGCGAAAGCACGAAACGGCGCCGTAAATCCGCAGGCCCAGCGCGGCCTCCGCCTCCTGCTGAAATTCGCCGCAAAGCAGTGCCTCGGTCTTTCTGGAAATAAAGAGATACAGGGACTTTCCGTCCTTCATCGATTCCAGGATCAAGGCGGTCTTTCCCACGCGGCGGCGTCCGTAAATCGCGGTGAAACAGCCGCTTTTTTCGGAGTTTTTCCGATTTTGGGCAAGGATCGCAAGTTCTGTTTTTCTGTCATAAAATTTCACTGCGGCGATCTCCGTTCGGGGCCGATAATTTAACGGCTGTTAATTTAATGGGCATTAAATTAATGTGCATTAAATTAATCGCTGTCGATGTTTTAAGAATACAGGAGCGCGGCCCGCTTGTCAAGGCGTATTTTGGCATTTTCATTCGGGACTTGCGCACATCGCGCGGCTGCTTTATAATATAAGCGATGCAGTCGGACACAGCGGACGTTCGGACGCGGCGCGGGCCTTGCCTTTGGGCGGGTCCCGCGGCCGGCGCGGCGAACGCGGGACGGAGGGAACGAATATGCCCGAGAGGATCAGGATGAAAACCCCCATCGTGGAGATGGACGGGGACGAGATGACGCGCGTTTTGTGGCGGTGGGTGAAAGAACGCTTGCTGTTGCCGCATATAGACCTCAAGACGGAGTATTACGATCTGGGCCTCGCGAAGCGCGAGGAAACCGGCGATCGCGTCACGACGGCGGCGGCGGAGGCGGCGCTTCGCCTGGGCGTCGCGGTGAAGTGCGCGACGATCACGCCCAACGCCGAGCGCGTGAAAGAATACGGACTTTCCGAGATGTGGAAGTCGCCGAACGGGACGATTCGGGCCATACTGGACGGAACCGTGTTCCGCGCGCCCATACTCGCGCGCGGCATTGTGCCCTACATCCCGACCTGGACGAAGCCGATCACCATCGCGCGCCATGCCTACGGCGACGTGTACAGAAACGTCGAGTTTTCCGTGGGCGCGGGCTGCCGCGCGGAACTCGTCGTGACCGACGGCGGCGGGTCCGCGGCGCGCGCGACGATACACGCGTTCGACGGCGGCGGCGTCGTGCAGGGCCTGTACAACACCGACGAGAGCATTGCGTCTTTCGCGCGAGCCTGTTTCTCCTACGCGCTCGACACGAAGCAGGACCTGTGGTTCGCGACAAAGGACACCATCTCAAAGACCTATGACCGGCGCTTTAAGGATACCTTTGAAACGATATTCGAGGCGGAATACGAAAAAGCCTTTGCGGACGCGGGAATAAGTTATTTTTACACGCTGATCGACGATATGGTCGCGCGGGTTTTGCGCTCGGAGGGCGGCTGCATCTGGGCCTGCAAGAACTACGACGGGGATGTCATGTCCGATATGACGGCCGCGGCCTACGGCAGTCTCGCGATGATGCGCTCGGTACTCGTTTCGCCCAAGGGCGCTTTCGAGTACGAGGCGGCGCACGGCACGGTGCAGCGGCATTACTATAAGTACCAAAAGGGCGAAAAGACCTCCACGAACCCGATCGCGACGATCTTTGCGTGGAGCGGCGCCATAAGGAAGCGCGGCGAGTCGGACGGTTTGCCCGCGCTCGTGGATTTTGCGGACCGGCTCGAACGTGTCTGCCTCGAAACGATCGAGGCCGGCGTAATGACGGGGGACCTGTTCGCGCTGTCGCGCCTGACGAACAAGACCGAGGCGGATACGGAAACGTTTTTGCGCGCCGTGGCCGAACGGCTCGCGGGGTAAAACGGCATATACATTTTTTAATTTTTCCGGTATAATACATTATATGACGGGGCGAAAGGGCCTTTTCCCTCCCCGGAATGCGTGGCTGCCGGGTGTTTTCCGCGATCGCGGGTTGCCCTTGCGCCGCAAATCGTTACGGTACGGAATGTATGGGAGGTGAAGAAATTGAAAGCATGGAGGAGCGTGTGCGCCTTTGCCGTTGCGCTGTTTCTGATCGCGGGCGGCGCTTTCGGCGCGGCTGCGGCGGAGATCGACTACAGTTCTTGGGATACGACGCCCACATACCCGCCCGACGTGCAGAATACGAAGTACCTCAGCGCGGTGAAAGCGCTGATGGACGCGCAGGCGATAACGGGCGACACGGACGGGCTGTTCCATCCCGACAAGGCCATTACGCGGGCCGAATTCGCGAGCATCGTCGTCAGGGCCGTCCATCAGCAGAACCTTTCGAGCGAGGAGACGTACTTTTCGGACTTGGACGGCTACGGCTGGGCAAAAGCGTATATCAACCGCGCGTATGAGAACAATTGGATCAAGGGCGTGGGCGGCGACAAATTTGCGCCGGGCAAGAACGTGACCTACGCCGAGGTGATCACGGTGCTGATCCGCTTGGAACGCGGGCAGGAGGATGAACCGGAGGGCCGCTGGCCCGACGTGTACATCACCTACGCCGACATGTACAACCTGACGGGCAATGTGAACATCTACAATTGGACCGCGCCGGCGCCCAAGGGCGACGTTGCCATCCTCGTCAACAGGATTATCTCGCCGATCCCCATGATCTCGCACAGCCGCAGCGCGTACTTCTCGGATACGATCCTGCGGACCTCCACCGGCAGCGCCGTCGTGACGGGCAGCGTGTCCGTCACGCTGTACAACGACACCTTCAACGAGATACTCGCCGGGACGGATGTCACAAGCTGGTTCCCGGGCCTCGGCGCGAACGGCTTGGCGGCCACGGTGCCGCAGTATCTGTCGTCCGGCCTTTCCGTGATTACGATCAACATCACGGGGACGCCCCTGAATCCGACGAACGCGCAGCTTACCGCGACCATCCCCGGCAACGCGTTGCACAGCGGGGGCGCCCTCACCGTTTCCCCGAACGCAAACGCGTATTTCGATATACAATGAGACTGTGAAAACGGCCTTTCGGAAAGGCGGCCGCGCGGAGACCCCGGTCAAAACGCGCGAACGCCGCCGTGATTTCGGCCGGTTCGGGCACGGATGGCGCGGGTTTTGCGCGCCGCTTTGCAGGTGAAGTTTTTTCGCGCCAAGCGCGCCAAGAAAGGAGCAGAACGGACATGAACATAAAAGGCATTGCAAAAATCGCGGCGGCGGCCCTCGTATGCGCGCCGGCTTTTGCCGCGACGGTTTGGGCCGTGTCCGCCCCGCCCGACGTTGCCGGACGGCCCTATGAAGAGGCCGTGTCGGTCCTTGCGGAGCGGGACATCATCACGGGGGATGTGGACGGGCTGTTCTACCCCGATTCCAACCTGACGCGGGCGCAGTTTTGCACGATCGTCGTGAAAGCCATGCGCGCGCCCGCGGCCGCGGTCGGCGGGACGCCCACGCAGGACGTTAAGAAGAGCGATTTCAAGGACCTCGCGGGCTACGGCTGGGCGGAGGGCTATATCTCCTACGCGGTCGATAAGGGCGTCGTGACGGGCTATCCGGACGGCACTTTCAGGCCCGGCAGCAATGTGACCGTGAACGAACTGATCACGATGACCCTGCGCGCGGCCGGCTACAGCGATGCCGCCCTCGGCGGGCTTTGGCCGGAGAACTACGTCGCCAAGGCCGGCGACATCGGCGCTCTGGCGGGTCTGACCGCGCCCCTGCCCGAATACGCGACGAAATGGATTGCCGCGCAGCTCGTCTACAATGTGCTGTCCCGCATAGAGGAGGCCAATCCGCCCGAGGCGGAGCCGCCCGCGGGCGATACGAGTCCCGCGGAAACGCCCCCCGCGAGCGCGCTCGCGTTCGTCGCCGCAGGCGCGTTCGACAGCGATATCACAACCTTTGCGGGCAAGGCTTTCGCGAGCGATATGAAGCTCTTGCGATACGGGCTTAAAGCCGATTACAATAAGGATATGACGCTTTCCGAAAACAGCAACGACTATCTCGAGGACAGCGTATACAAATACAAAAACGTCGAAACGCCCGCTTGGTACGAACTCGACGGGGATAAGATCAAGCGGATCATCCTGCCGAAAGACGTCGGCTTCACGGGCAGGGCCTACGGCGTGATCAAGAACATCGTTTCCGTGACGGACAGTCAGGGCGGCGCGGTGGACGGTTTTGTCACGCTGGTGGCGGGCCGGACCGTCACGTGGGCCGGCGATTCGGGGCTTACAAAGGACAATGTGCCGCAGAAGAGCGATTACGACGGCGGGCAGCTTTTTGAATTTCAGCTCAGAAACGGGCAGGTCACGAACGTGGCCTCCGCCGATTTCTATAGGACTTTCCACGCGCCCCTGCGGGCTTCCTCCGTACCCGGGGAGGTCGGATCGGCGGGCGCGTTCGCGACGGTTACGGCCAAGACGGGCAATGTGGTCACGGTCGATTTGGGCGACGGCGGCACGACGGTCTTTGAGATCAAGGAAAAGGCCGCGGTCTATCTGCTCGACGCCGACGGGAGCTATTCGGTCGGCAGCGTGAGCGGCGTGCGCGAGAAGGTCTCGGTGCGTCTCTACGACGTTTCGGACGACACGGACGCCGCGGCCGACGTGGTGATCATTCGGGAATAAGGCCGATCCCCGCGCCGCGCGGCGCGGGGATCGGCGTCGTTACGGTGCTTCCGGCGAGGGGATCGGAAGCGGAATGCCCGCGCAGTCGAACAACTGCCGCCGCGGTGCGCGGCGGGTCGTGTTCGCAGAGGTGCAAGGGGAAGGGGCAAAGCGCGCCGCCTTTTCGCAGTCGGCGCCGTCCCGGCCGGCGACGGGCATAAAGTATTGGGGGAAATTATATGAGCAGCAACAGGCAGAGAATCACCGCGGCTTGGATTGTCGCGGTCTTACTCGTCCTTTCGTCTGCGGCGGTCTACGCCGGGGACAAGGCGGAGGGATCGTTTTTCTTAAAGAATATAGTCGTGAACGGGGAAGAAATCGTCAATTACAATCTGCAATATCCGTTCTTTTTATATAACGATGTGACCTACCTGCCGCTCACGGCGGATATACAGGAGATATTCGGCTTTACGGCGGAGATCGACATGGAAGCGGGGACGCTGAAACTGCAAAAGACGGCGCCCGTCCTGTCCAACATAAGGGATAACCGCGCCAAGAACAACGCGGAGGATGTGACGGCCGAGGTGGAGAGCCGCCTCGATGTTCATATTTTGGACAATTCGGTCGCGCCGCCGCCCGCGTACACGGCGGAAACCGCGGGTGTCGTCGTGTTCGAGCCCGCGCCGCAGCAGAATGCGCGCGCCGTCGATCTGGGGCAAAGCCCCGTACTCGTGAAAGAGGGCGTGGTGTATCTGCCGCTCAGGGCTTTCGCGGGGAGCGATGCCTTTGGCTGGAACCTGCATTACGACTCCTATTTCGGGATATGCGTCAGCACGAATGAAAACATCCCCGCGCGCGACTTCTTTTCCGAGACCGAGGCCGCTTACAACAGGGGACTCGTGCAGTACATCCGCTCCGTGAACGGCACGCTGAGCGTGAGCCGCGTGCAGGAACTGGTATTCATGTTTCGCAGGGCGGCGGAGGTGAACAACCTCGACGAGAAGATGTTGATAGCCGTCGCGCAGAAAGAGAGCCGCTTCAACGCGAACGCCGTCAGCCGCACGGGTGCGGTCGGCCTCATGCAGTTCATGCCGCGGACGGCCGCCGGACTCGGACTCAGCGTCGAGCAGCTCTATGACGCAAAGACGAGCATAGACTACGGCGCGGCCTATATCGGCAGGAATATCGAAAACTACGGCGGCAACGTCGATCTGGCGCTGTCGGCCTACAACCAAGGTTCGGGCAGCGTCAGCAGGGGCGTCTATTCGCGGGGCTACGCGATGAAGGTGCGGGACGCCGTGAACGACATCGATGCCTATCTTGCGGAGGGCGGCTACGTCTCGCAGGAATAGCGCCGAATTCGGCAAACAACGGGCCGACGGGCCGATAGGGAACGGGGCGGTAAGCGGAGGGCTTCCTTGCGTGGTCAGGAGGATATACGTCGAAAAGAAAGAAGGCTTCGACACGGAGGCGCGCGCGCTGTGCGCCACGCTGTCGGAGAACCTGCATATCGCGGGTGTTGCGAGGCTCAGGGTACTGAACCGCTACGACATCGAAAACATAGACGATGCGACCTATGAAACGGCGAAGCGCAACGTGTTTTCGGAACCCGCCGTCGATATCGTTTTCGAGGAGGCGGCGCCGCTCGGCGACGCGTTTGTGTTCGGTGTCGAATATCTGCCCGGTCAATACGACCAGAGGGCCGATTCCGCCGTCCGCTGCATTCGGCTGATCAAGCCGGACGCGCGGCCGGCGGTTCGTTTTGCGCGCGTAATCGCCGTGGAGGGCGCGCTTTCAGAGTCGGAGATCGAGTCCGTGAAGCGCTTTGTGATCAACCCCGTGGATTCCCGTGAGGCATCCTCGGAAAAGCCCGCAACGCTCGCGCTCAGGCTCGAAACGCCGCCGCCCGTGCCCGTGATCGACGGGTTTATCGCCTTTTCCGAGGACGAGGCGGAAGCCTTTCGCCGGCGCGGCGGCTACGCGATGAGCCCTGCGGATATGCTGTTCACGCAGACGTATTTCAGGGATACGGAGCGCAGGGATCCGACGCTCGCGGAACTCAAGGTCATAGACACCTATTGGTCCGACCACTGCCGGCATACCACTTTCAACACGAAACTCGAAAGGATAGACTTCGGCGAGGGTCCTTACGCCGCCTTGGTTCGCGCGGCCTTTGACAAATATCTGCGCCTCCGCGGGGAGGCCCCCGGGGAAAACCCGCGCGCCGTGAGCCTCATGGATATCGCCGTGATCTGCGCGCGGTATCTGAAAGGCAGGGGACTGATTCCCGATCTCGACGAGTCGGAGGAGGTCAACGCGTGCAGCATACGCGTAAAGGCGGACGTGAACGGCGCCGAAGAGGATTGGCTCGTCATGTTCAAGAACGAAACGCACAACCACCCCACGGAGATCGAGCCGTTTGGCGGCGCGGCCACCTGTCTGGGCGGTGCGATCCGCGATCCGCTGTCCGGGCGCGCCTACGTGTATCAGGCGATGCGCGTCACGGGAAGCGGGGATCCGCGGGCGGAGCTTCGCGACACGCTGCCCGGCAAGCTGCCGCAGTTGCAGATCACGCGGGGCGCGGCCAAGGGTTACAGTTCATACGGCAATCAGGTGGGCCTGTCCACGGGGCAGGTCGTTGAGATATACCACGAGGGCTATGTGGCGAAGCGCATGGAGATCGGCGCCGTGATCGGCGCCGCGCCGGCCGCGCAGGTCAGGCGCGAGACGCCGGCGCCGGGCGACGCGATCCTGCTCGTCGGCGGCGGAACGGGGCGCGACGGCTGCGGCGGCGCAACGGGTTCCTCGAAAGAGCATACGGCGGAATCGCTCACCGCCTGCGGCGCGGAGGTTCAAAAGGGCAATCCGCCCATCGAGAGGGACATCCAGCGGCTGTTCCGCCGCGGGGAGGCCGCCCTGCTCATCAAGCGTTGCAACGATTTCGGCGCGGGCGGCGTATCCGTGGCCGTCGGCGAACTCGCGGGCGGCACGGACGTTGACCTCGACCGGATTCCCAAGAAATACGAAGGTCTGGACGGCGTTGAACTCGCCATTTCGGAATCGCAGGAGCGCATGGCGGTCGTGGTCGCAAAAGAGGACGCGGCGCGCTTCATCGCGCTCGCGGAGGAGGAGAACCTCGAAGCCGCCGTTATCGCGCGCGTGACCGATACGGGGCGCTTTCGCATGTATCACCGCGGCGAGACAATCCTCGATTTGCGGCGTGATTTCCTCGACACCGAGGGCGTGCGGCAGAGCGCGGAGGTGTTCGTTGCGGACCGGGATTTCGCCGCGGGTTTCGCGGCGGACGAAACCCGCGATCTCGCGGCCTGTCTCGACGATCTGAACTGCTGCGATCTGCGGGGCTTGGCGGAGTGCTTCGACAGTACGATCGGCGCGGGAACGGTGCTGATGCCGTTCGGGGGCTTTTGGCAGGCGACGCCCGCCTTGGGCATGGCCGCGAAGTTGCCGCTTTATTTGGGCGAAACCCGGACGACGACGCTGATGACTTTCGGCTTCGATCCGCTGCTTTCCGCGGCGAGTCCCTTTCACGGCGCGCTCTACGCCGTCGTGGATTCCGTCACGAAGATCGTTGCGATGGGCGGCGACAGGCGTACCGTCAGACTGACGTTTCAGGAGTATTTTGAAAAGCTCGGGCGCGATCCCGCGCGCTGGGCAAAGCCCTTTTCGGCCCTGCTCGGCGCGCTCGAAGCGCAGCTTGCGCTCGAAATACCCGCGATAGGCGGCAAGGACAGCATGTCGGGCAGTTTTTCGGATCTGGATGTGCCGCCGACACTCGTGTCCTTTGCCGTGATCGTGACGCGCGCGGAACGGGTGCTGTCGCCGGAGTTCAAGAAGCCGGGCAGCAGGCTCGTATTCGTGGACGCGGAGCGGGACGATGCTATGCTGCTCGACTTCGCGCAGTACCGGCGCAATACGGACAGGGTGACGGAGCTGGCCGCCGAAGGAAAAATCCTGTCCGCTTCCGTGGCGGGTCGCGGCGGCGTGTTCGCCGCCGTCGTGAAGATGGCGGCGGGCAATCGTATCGGCGCTTCCCTGAAGAACCTGACGGACGCCGAACTGCGCGCGCCGCGCTACGGCGCGCTGATCCTCGAGATCGACGCGGAGATCGACGCGGGCGCGTTGCTTGCGGGCGCGCGCTTTAAGGAGATAGGTCTCACGACGGCGCGGGCAAAGATACGCGTGTCCCCGCCCGCGGATACGGGCGGCCCGGCGTTCGCGGCGGAGCTGGACGCGCTGCTGCGCAGGTGGGAAGCGCCGCTCGCGGGCGTGTTTTCGCGCGAGAGCGCCGAGCAGCGGGCAAAGACGCTCGAAACGGTCCGTTACGCGCATCGCGCAAAGGTCCGTCCCACCGTCCGCACGGCGAAACCGCGCGTGCTGATTCCCGTCTTTCCCGGCACGAACTGCGAGGCGGATTCGCGGCGCGCTTTCGAGGACGCGGGCGCCCTGGTCACGCTCCGGGTTTTGCAAAACCGCACGCCTGCGGCCCTCACGACCTCGATCCGCGAACTCGCGCGCGGGATAGGGGAGAGCCAGATCGTCATGATACCGGGCGGTTTCAGCGGCGGCGACGAGCCGGACGGTTCGGCCAAGTTCATCGCGGCGGTGTTCAAAAACCCCGCCGTCAGGGAGGCCGTAGCGGAATTTTTGGAGCGGCGCGGCGGCCTCATGCTGGGCATATGCAACGGCTTTCAGGCCCTCGTCAAACTGGGTCTTTTGCCCTTCGGCGAGATTCGCGACGGCGCGGACGACAGCCCGACCTTGGCCTGCAACAGCATAGGCAGACACGTTTCCCGTCTGGTCCGCACGCGGGTGGCCTCGACGCTCTCACCCTGGCTGGCCGGCGCCTCCGTGGGCGATCTGCATACCGTGCCCGTCTCGCACGGCGAGGGGCGCTTCACGGCGCCCGCGGCCCTGTTGCGGGCGATGGCGGAGGACGGGCGGATCGCGACGCAATACGCGGACGCGGAGGGGAATCCCACGAGCGATTTCCGCTTCAATCCCAACAATTCCGATATGGCGATCGAGGGCATATCCTCGCCGGACGGCCGGATACTCGGCAAGATGGGGCATACGGAGCGTATCGGGCCGTATCTGTACAGGAATGTGCCGGGCAATTTCGACCGGCGGATCTTCGCGTCGGGCGTCGCGTACTTCGCATAGCGCCCGCGGGCGCGGCGGCGCGCCCTGCGGCGGCGAACAGGAGGAAGATATGAAAGCGGCCATCGTAATGGGCAGCAAGTCCGATTATCCCGTTGTGGAACGGGCGGAAAAGATATTGAATACTTTCGGAGTTGAGTATGAAATACGCGTCATATCGGCGCACAGGACGCCGCGCGAGGCGGAGGCTTTCGCGTCCGGCGCGGAGGAACGGGGCGTGGAGGTGATCATCGCGGCGGCGGGCAAGGCGGCGCATCTGGGCGGCGTCCTCGCTTCCCACACGGTCCTCCCCGTGATCGGGTTGCCGATCCGCTCGTCCGTTCTGGACGGGCTTGATTCCCTGCTCTCGACCGTGCAGATGCCGCGGGGCGTGCCGGTCGCAACGGTCGCGATAGACGGGGCGGAGAACGCGGGTCTGCTCGCCGTGCAGATACTGTCGGTCAAGTACGCGAAGCTGCGGCGGCGCATGAAAGATTTCAAGGCGGATATGGCGCGGGAGGTCGCGGAGTCCGACGAAGCGTTCAAGAATATTTAAGGAGGTCGCGGATGGAAAAGAGGGAGCAGTTATACGAGGGCAAGGCCAAAAAGGTATTTGAAACGGACGATCCGGAGCGCTTGATCGTTTCGTACAAGGACGACGCCACCGCGTTCAACGGGCAGAAAAAGGGCCAAATCGCGGACAAGGGCGTCGTGAACAACATCATGTCGAACATCCTGTTCGGCATTCTGGAGGAGGCCGGCGTGCCGACCCACCTCGTCAGGCAGCTTTCGGACCGGGAAAGCCTCGTGAAAAGGGTGCGCATCCTGCCCCTTGAGGTCATCATCCGCAATGTGGCCGCCGGTTCTTTCTCGAAGCGCTACGGCGTACCGGAGGGCGGCCCTCTGGCGCGGACCGTGCTGGAGTTTTCATACAAGAACGATGCCCTGGGCGATCCGCTGATCAACGACGATCACATCCTGGCTCTCGCGCTTTCTACGGAGGCCGAACTCGCGCAGGTGAGAACCTACGCTTTCAAGGTGAACGAGGTCTTGAAAGCGTTCTTTCTCAAGCGCGGCCTCAGGCTGATCGACTTCAAGATCGAATTCGGACTCGATTCCGCGGGGAAGCTCCTGCTCGCCGACGAGATATCCCCGGATACCTGCCGGCTCTGGGATACGGAGACGAACGAGAAGATGGATAAGGACCGCTTCCGCCGCGATCTCGGCCGGGTGGAGGAGACCTACCGCGACGTGCTTCTTCGCGTGAAAGGGCAATGATGGGCAAACTCAGCTACAGGGACGCGGGCGTGGACACGAAAGAGGGCGAGCGGGCCGTTTCCCTCATGAAAGAGCATGTGAAAAAGACTTTCGGTCCGCAGGTACTCGCCGGGCTGGGCGGCTTCGGCAGTCTCTACCGGCTCGATACGGCCGGCATCGCCGAACCCGTGCTGGTGGCCGGCACGGACGGCGTGGGGACGAAGCTCAAGATCGCCTTTATGACAAATCGGCATGATACGGTCGGCCAAGACTGCGTTGCGATGTGCGTCAACGACATCCTGTGCCAGGGCGCGACGCCGCTGTTCTTTCTGGATTATATCGCGACCGGCCGGGTCAGGGCCGAGCGGATCGCGGAGATCGTCAAGGGGGTGGCGGACGGCTGTCTCTTGGCGGGCTGCGCGCTCGTCGGCGGCGAGACGGCGGAAATGCCGGGCTTTTACGCCGATGGGGAATACGATATGGCCGGCTTCGCCGTCGGCCTCGCGGATCGCGCGCGGATCATCGACGGCCGGGACGTGTGCGCGGGCGATCTGCTCGTGGGGCTTTCTTCGAGCGGCTTGCACAGCAACGGATTTTCGCTCGTCCGCAGGATATTCTTCGAGCGCATGGGATGCGCCGCGGACAGCTTCATAAAGGAATTGGGACTGCCCCTGGGCGAGGCGCTCCTGACGCCCACGCGGATATACGCAAAGGCCTGCCGCGCCGTTTTGCCGCACGTGCGGGTCAAGGGTATGGCGCATATCACGGGCGGCGGTTTCTTTGAGAACATCCCGCGCGTTCTGCCTGCGGGACTCGGCGCGGATATCCGGCGCGGCGCGTGGGATATGCCCGCGATATTCCCGTACATACAGGCCTGCGGCGATATCGAGGAGCGCGAGATGTTCTCCGCGTTCAATATGGGTATCGGCTTGATCCTGATCGTTTCGCCCGCGGACGCGGCGCGCGCGACGGCCTTGCTCGGCGAGGCCGGGGAACGCGCTTTCGTGATCGGCGATGTTGTCGCGGGGGAGGGCGTACATCTTTGTTGAACATAGCGGTGCTGGTTTCGGGCGGCGGCACCAATCTGCAGGCGATCATAGACGCGATCCGGGACGGGCGCATCGCGGATGCGCGGATCGTCCTCGTCGTTTCGAGCCGGCCGGACGCCTACGCGCTTTCGCGGGCGGCGGCGCACGGCATTCCCGTCTTTGTCGCCGGCCGGGCCGCGTTTTCGGAGGCGGCGGACCGCTGCGCCGCCATAAACGCCGCCCTGCGCGAGGCGGGCGCGGACCTGATCGTGCTGGCGGGCTATATGCACGTCCTGGAACCGCAGATCATTCGCGCTTTCGCGGGCCGTATCATCAACATCCACCCCTCACTGATCCCCAAGTATTGCGGCCGGGGCTTCTACGGCAAACGCGTACACCGCGCGGTGCTGGCCGCCGGCGAACGCGAGAGCGGCGCCACGGTGCATTACGTGGATGAGGGCGTGGACACGGGACCTGTCATATTGCAGGCGCGGGTCCCCGTGCGCGCGGACGACGACGCGGACAGCCTTGCGGCGCGCGTCCTTGAAACGGAACATCGCATATTGGTGCAAGCCGTAAATCGCTTGGCAAAGGAGATAGGAGATGGCAAAGTTTAGGGCATTAATCAGCGTTTCGGATAAGACGGGCATCGTGGATTTTGCCCGGGCGCTTGCGGCGCTCGGCGCGGAGATCCTCTCCACGGGCGGCACGGCAAAGACACTTGCGGAGGGCGGCATTGCGGTGACGGGCGTTTCCGAGGTCACGGGCTTCCCGGAATGCCTCGACGGCAGGGTCAAGACCTTGCATCCCGCGATACACGGCGGCATTCTGGCCGTGCGCGGCAAGGAGGCGCATATGCGGCGGCTCGCGGAATTGAAGATCGAAACGATAGACCTCGTGGCGATCAACCTCTATCCGTTCAAGGAAACGATCCTGCGGCCCGGCGTGACGCGGGAAGAGGCCGTTGAGAATATCGATATCGGCGGACCCGCGATGTTGCGCTCGGCCGCGAAGAACAGCGGCGATGTCACGGTCCTGTGCGATCCCGCCGACTATGAGTCGGTGCTTTCCGAGCTGCGGGCGGGCGGCGTGTCGGAGGACACGCGGCGCAGGCTCGCGCTCAAGGTCTTTGAACACACGGCGGCCTACGACGCGATGATCGCCGCCTACCTGCGGGCGCAGATCGGCGCCGGTCTGCCGGATAAGCTGACACTGACCTTTGAAAAGGCGCAGGAACTTCGCTACGGCGAGAACCCGCACCAAAAGGCCGCGTATTACAGGGCGCCCTGCGCCTACGCGGGCGCGCTCACAAACGCGCTGCAACTGCACGGCAAGGAACTCTCGTTCAACAATATAGGCGATACGGACGGCGCGCTCGCCGCGCTCCGGGAGTTTGACGAACCCGCGGTCGTCGTCGTGAAGCACGCCAATCCCTGCGGCGTCGCCGTCGGAAAGGACCTCCGCACGGCCTATCTGAAAGCTTACGCGGCCGATCCCGTGTCCGTGTTCGGCGGTATCGTGGCGGCCAACCGCCCGATCGACGCCGGCACGGCGGAGGAGATCGGCAAGATATTCGTCGAGATCGTTATCGCGACGGACTTCACGGACGACGCGCTTCGCATCCTGACGCAGAAGAAGAACCTGCGATTGCTCAGGCTCGCGGGCGCGGCGGAGGCCGCGCCGCGCGGGGAGATCGACATCAAGCGGGTTTCGGGCGGTATCCTCGTGCAGGACGCGGACGAGGTCCTGTACGGCGCGGAGGCTTGGAAGCTCGTGACGGAGCGGGCGCCGACGGAGGCCGAGCGCGCGGACATGGATTTCGGCATGAAGGTGGTCAAGCACGTCAAATCCAACGCGATTGTGATCGCAAAGGACGGCGGGACCTTGGGCATAGGCCCCGGGCAGGTCAACCGCATTTGGGCCGTGCAGAACGCGATCCGGCAGGCCGCGGGCGAACTCGCGGGCGCCGTACTCGCGTCCGACGCTTTCTTTCCTTTCGACGATTGCGTGGCCGCGGCGGCGGCGGCGGGGATCACGGCCGTCATTCAGCCCGGAGGTTCCGTGAACGACGCGGATTCGATAAGGAAAGCGAATGAGGCGGGACTGGCCATGGTGTTTACGGGGATACGGCACTTCAAACATTAGGAAGAATAGGAATTTACCATATGAAAGTAATGATCGTAGGCGGCGGCGGCCGGGAACACGCCATCGCGTGGAAACTGCGGCAGAGTCCGAAGCTCACGGAATTGTATTGCGCGCCGGGAAACGCCGGCATCGCGTCCCTCGCGACCTGCGTCGCCATTGCGGCGGAGGATGTGCGCGCTTTGACCGACTTCGCGGTCCGGCGGGGGATGGATCT